>JAIRVD010000274.1 GCA_031254075.1 Clostridiales bacterium | reverse complement strand
CCTTCTTCGGTTATGGTCATGTTGTCGATAAATAAAATTCGGTCGCAAAAACGTGTGCTTGCCAAACGGTGCGAAATATAAACCGAAGTTTTTCCCTTTGTTAACGACGCATACTGCCGATACATTTCGCTTTCCGCAATTGGGTCTAGGGCGGCGGACGGTTCGTCTAAAATCATCAGCGGAGCGTCTTTGTATAATGCGCGGGCTAATGCAAGTTTTTGTCTTTCTCCGCCCGAAAGGTCGATTGCGTCTTCGCTTACTTCATGTACCAAAACGGTGTTACTGCCCTTTTCAAGCGATTTTACTTTTTCCCACAAACCCGCTTTAATCAAACATTGACGAACTTTTTCCGTATCGGTTTTTTCGGAAACACACTGAGACACGTTTTCCGTAATGCTTGTCGGCATTATATTAATATTTTGAAAAACGGCAGTTATTGCCGAAAAATATTCTTCGCGGTTATATTCGCCAATGTCATAATTGTTATAAAAAACATTTCCGATAGTGGGGCGGTAAAAACCGCAAATCAGTTTTATTAATGTAGTTTTTCCCGCGCCGTTTACGCCTACAATTGCCAATCGTTCACCCGGTTTAATTTTTAGATTTATGTTTTTAAGGGTAGGCTTTTCCGCGCCCGGATAAGTATAGCTTACGTCTTTTAAATGAATTTCCGGTGCGTTTTTCGAAACAGGAACGCCTTTGTCCGAACGTGATATATCGGGGTAGTTCAGCATTTCCCTGCAATCGTTTACTTGAACAGATGAACGGAACAAATTATTGCTTTCGTATAAAATTCCGTTAATCCAACCTGCCATTCCGCCGATTGCGCCGAAGACCATTACAAATTCACCCAAACCTATTTGGTTTGCCAATAATAAATATGTTAAAAACGCATATGCCGCGCCGTCACGAATAAGTACCATCAGGCTATCAACAAGCCCGACAACCATTCCGCGTTTAGAAGACTCTACCTCGGAAACCCTTCTTTCAGACAGGTGAAAATTCCAGCGTTCCAACAGCCAATTTTTCATCGAAAATACACGCATATCCTTTGCAAATTGCTTTTCACCCACAAGCCACCCGATATGCCAGAATTTTTTACTTATTTCGGTTACTTTTTCACGCCGTTCTTCGTCAAATTTTCTGTGCCAAGATTGAAGACGGCTGTTTATCGCAACGCTTATGCAAAGCAAAACGATAATAAGCGGATGAACCAAAGCAATTACACCGCCAAATAAAATTAACCCGCCTATATTAATTGTAATTCCCGAAACAGTGCGCACAAGACCGGCAATACCCGCCGTACCCGGGCGGTCAGAAGCCCAAACAGCCATATTTCTTTCCGCTTTGGCGGCAATATGAACAAATTCGGGATTATCCCTGTTGGCAAAATCCATAGTAAGCATTTTTTTAACATGCGCTATTTTAAAAACAGCTTCGCCCGTATGATTAATAAGGCTGTCATACGGTGAAATTTTCTTTTCCGAATAACCGTTAAAAAAGTTTAAAACAAATAATGCCCCGCCGAGAACGCCCATTACCAAAAAGAATCGTTCCGGTGCGGCACCCGCTAAAATTTCATCAATAACAATACGCGGCGTAAGAATACCCGTAAACGGCATAATAATCCGAATAATCGTCGCCGCAAATAACCAAAAGCTAAGAGATTTATCTTCCAGCCATATGGAATACAGGCTGTAACCTATGTTTGAAAAAACCGAGTATTTTGGTTTAGATGCTGTCATGATAATACCCTCCCCGCAGAATATTAAAACCGGTTTTTATACCAGAACGCGAAAACATCTGCCTCCTCTGTCGCCGAAAACGCGTTGAAGCATTCGCGATTTTCGGCTCGTCGTCGGCAAGTGTTTTCTGCGTTCGGTATAGCACGAGGTGCAGTTTACCGCAGATATTTATACTGTTCAAGATAATATTTAATTATATCACATCGATTTCGTCCTAAATTAATCTGCAATGCGCCGCTGTTTTCCTGATATTTATCTTCTCCGTTGATGAAATGACCACTCTGAATTCTTCAACACAGAAAGAGATTTTTAATTATCTTTTTTCGTATTCTTCCATGTGGAAAGGGACTGAAACGTTATATCGTTACAGTCCCTTATAATAAACCGCAAATTTCAGAAAGAGTTATTGCATTGGTATAAATTTCAACATCTCTAAATCAATTTCCGAGCCGGGCAGGAAGATAAAATTTACTTGTCCTTTTCCATGTAACGGGGTTTCGAGTTTTAATACCGTGTTTGAGTATTTTTCGGTATCGGGAAGGGAGAGCAAATTAATAATTTCGCTGCCGTCTTCGCGGATGAACACAAGGCGAATTGTATTTTTATCCAGCGCGGAACGCCAGCGAAGCTGTAATTCAGCCGCGCCTTCCGTAAAATCCATGTTCGAAAAAGAAATCGTTACATTGTTGCCGATTTTTTCGATTGCGGTTTCCGTGACGGTGTACGAATCGCCGTAAATTTTATCGCACGCGGCAAACGGAATTTCTTCATATGTCTTTGATTTAAACCGAAAACCTTTTACATGAACTTTTTGGCGGAAAATAAATGAAAGTGTTTGAATGCCGCGTAATTTTTCGGGCAGTTTATATTTGACTTCTTGATAGGTATTCCAAATTGTGCCTTTATTATATTCGGCGGTATAAAGAAGCTTTTCGCCTAATAAAATATCAAATTTAAACGGGTCGCCGCTTAACGGAAATAACCACAGCGTAATTTCGTCTGAGCCGAATGTTCCGAAATCAAGGTCGGCGAAACCGAAAACACTCTCTTTATCGCGCGCGGTTGCAATGCCGCGTTCGTTTCCGTTCGTAACGGTATCGTTTCCGACATTGTACAATCCGCCCGAAATAAACGAATACGGGTCAAGAAACGGTATGCCGTATCCTTCAATCGTAATCGGCAAAACGGAAATCAAACTGATATGTTCCCTTCCGTTTTTCACCGCGCAACGTACATAAACCTCGCCGTCGCCCTTTGGATGAAGCGTCGCGACCTCGCCGTTAATTTCCAACCGCCCAAGCGGACTGTCAATCCCCGCCGCATCGGAAAGCCGCCAGTGAAGCTCACCTTTCGCGCCTTTCGTGGTTTTCGCGGTTATATTATTTCCTTCCCTTATCAACTCAATTTTACGAATCGGAATATCGCTTAAATCCAATTCCGCTGTTATTTCGCCGCTTGTCGCAATCGCCAATAACTTACCGTTAAAAAGCCGGCGCGAGTTCGTGCCTTGATATTGTTCGTAATCGGTTGAATCGCCGTTATCAAGCCCGAGAAGCTCGCCGTTTTGCACGAAAACATTCACGCGGCTGTTTGCGTTTTCAACGATGCTGCCGTTTTCGTCTTCGGCGGAAATTTCCGCGAAAAACAAGTCTCCGATTTTTTTAGTTTGCACAATTATTTTCGCAACATCGCCGAAAGAATATCGCACGCATTCTTTTAAAATATTTCCGTCACTGTCATATGCAACGGCTTTCAAGCAGCCCGTCTCATACGGAACAATAAAATCAGTTCCGAAGCCGAGTGATTTTCCGTTTAGAAATAATTCCGTTTTCGGTGCGTTTGTTGCGATTCGAACGTCTACAAGCTGCCCGGGCGACCAATCCCAGTACGGATAAAGATGCAGAACCGTTTCATTCGACCATTCCGCCTTATATATATAGAAGGAATCTTTTGGAAAGCCCGCCGTGTCAATTGCTCCGAAATACGAATTTTTCGTGTGATACGGCGTCGGCTCGCCGATGTAATCGAAACCTGTCCAGATAAATTGCCCCGGCGTATCGCGGTGCGCGGCAATTACTGCTTCGACGCTTTTCGCGCCCCAGCTTGTGGCGGAATTCCCAAGCGCGGAACATTGCAAATCGTCGTCGCTTAACAATGCCTTCTTCATCGGAAAATGATAAACTCCCCTGCTCTGCACGGTCGCCGCCGTTTCGCTTCCGTAAATAAACCAATCGGTGTGTGCCGCACTGTGTTCGGCGTAGAGATAATCGGCATAATT
>JAIRVD010000228.1 GCA_031254075.1 Clostridiales bacterium | reverse complement strand
GGAGAGACCGCCGTCAAGAAGCGTACGTGTGTTAAACTGTGTACGGAAGGTTACGTCATTAATTTCCTGCATAAGCTGGTCGATTTCCAATTGAATCATGTCGCGGTTGCTTACCGTGTAAGTATCGTTTGCGGCTTGAACCATAAGCTCGCGAATACGGATAACCATATCGCTTACGGTAGCCATTGCGCCTTCCGCTGTTTGGATAAGACCTACACCGTCTTGGGTGTTTATAGAAGCTTGGTCTAAGCCGCGGATTTGTGCGCGCATAGATTCTGAAATTGCCAGACCTGCCGCATCGTCGGCGGCACTGTTGATTCTGTAACCGGAACTAAGCCTCTGCGCGGATGTACGCTGCTGAAGCCCAACATTTGTTAAATTTCTGTGCGCATTAAGTGCGAACACGTTTGTTCTTACTACCATATTAGACATAGTGTTGCCCCCATCCATAGAATAATTGCTCCTGTGCGTAATTTACATCATGCAACACCCTTTGTCAAGCGGCATGAGCAACGCACTTTTCAAGAATTATATCGTCACGGTTTATTTTTTACTTTACATAGAAAAAAATTCATTTATAATTTTTAAAACAAACAATTTTAAAGGGGGCTTATTATGGGCATGAGACTTCGCACAAAAATCTTCGCCGGATTTTTTTGTGTTTTTTTATTTATCACGGCATTTTTTTGGATTGCGGGTTTTAATTTAATTACTTCGCCGATTGCGATTTTGATTTTCATTGTTGCGTGTATAGTTTTTTCTAACAGCGTTGTTGCGCCGATAAGGGAATTGGAAAATTCGGTTTCGGCTTCTTCATATCAACTCGGCGGTTTGTCGCAGGACGTAACCCGTGCGAACGAAGAAACAGAACGCGCGGAAAAAATTTCGGCGGAAAAAGATGCCGTTCTGCAAAGAATTGCGGACGGCGATTTCAACTTTGCCGCGGCGGAAAAAATAAAATCCGTTTGCGAAGCTACAATTAATATAGCGCAGAATGCCGCCGAAGGACGTTTCGTTAAAACGGATGCGAATAAATTTCGCGGCGAATGGGCGCGCGTTATCGAAAGCATGAATAAAATGGTTGCGTCGATGGAAAAGCCGCTCAACCACATCGAAAGCAATATTGAAAAACTCGGTGTCGGAGATTTTTCGCCGATTTTGGACGAGTATCCCGGAAAATTCGGAGACATCGTAAGCAAAATAAATATCAACAACGGCGTTACATGGAATTATCTTAACGACATAACCGCAGTTTTGGAACGCATGGCGAACGGCGATATGACCGCAACGGTAGAACGCGAATTCGCGGGTTCGTATGCGCCGATTAAAGCCGCGATTCTTACAATTTTGACGTCGCTCAACAGAACGATGGCGGAAATTCAAAACGCAACTAATCAATTAGTAACCGGCGCGGAGCAAATTTCTCAAAGCGCGGCGCATCTCGCGGACGGCGCAAACAGACAAACCAACGCGATTCATGAATTAAGCGATTCGCTTGCGATTATTCACGAAAAAGCAAATCAGGCAAGCTCAAACGCCGCTTCCGCAGACCAAAGCACGAAGCTTTCTCAGGAAAAAGCCGCTCACGGCGGCAAAATCGTAAATTCCATGGCGGAAACAATGAACAAAATAAAAGAATCAAGCGAAAGCATTTCGAAAATTATAAACGTAATTACGAGCATTGCGTTTCAAACGAATCTGCTCGCGCTTAATGCTTCCGTTGAATCCGCGCGCGCGGGCGAACACGGCAAGGGCTTCGCCGTTGTCGCGGATGAAGTCCGTTCACTCGCGGGACGCAGTCAGCAATCCGCAAACGAAACATCCGAGCGCATTGCCGAAGATACGAAGAATGTCGAGGAAGGTCTTCGCGCGGCAGGCGAAGTAGTAAAGTCATTCGAAACGATAATCGAAAATATTTCTGAAATATCAAAATGGGTTTCGCAAATCGCCAACATTTCATCAGACCAATTGAGTTCCATTTCGGCGGTAAACACCAGCGTTGACGAAATCAGCAGGGTCGTTACCGATAACTCTGCCACGGCGCAGCAATCCGCCGCCGCCGCCGAAGAGCTCAGCAGCCAAGCAGAATTGCTTAAACAAAAGGTTGCGTTCTTTAAACTGAAGTAAAAGATTCCGAATTAAACACCCCTTTATTGAATATTTATTAAAGGGGTGTTTTTTTATGCGAAGCCGCGAGATTAAGAGAAGAATGGGAATCGGAAATCGAAGGCGTGAGTTTTTGATGCCCGGTGTTTTGCCGTCGCTGCCGAGAATTCCGCGAGTCAGAAAACCGCGCTTTATGCGTGGGGTCTTGCCTTTGCGCGGCGGAATGAAGATGCGCCGTATGAAGGAATATTTTTTTGCCGTATGTGTTGTTGCGGCAATTATTTTGATTTTGAGCGGATTGTGGGGGTTGATTCGTCCGGGGATTCGCGTGAAGGTTGATGCGGAGACTGTTGCGGCGTTTCGCGTGCCGCATCGCGCAATCGGAATGCTGCAAGTTTCCGCCGCGAGCAACGGGATTTCATTTCCGGAGCTGTTTGCGGTGTTTAACGCAGAAAACGATTTTTTTCCCGAAAAGCACGCCGTTTATGATTTAAATGGCTTGGAGCGGCTTTATGTTTCGGATTTCAACCGATTGATGCGGCGATATAATTCGCGAAGTCTTGCTCCGTATGTTGCGATGTTTGAAAATTTATTTAATGAAATAGAAACATTTCCGATTCCGGCGGGCAGCGCGGATGAATCTTCAATTATGTACGGCGATTCGTGGGGCGTTGAGCAGAACTTTCAGGGCAATCGAATGCATATGGGAACCGCAATCATCGACCGCGAAAATATTCGCGGACGTATTTCTGTCGTCAGCATGACGCGCGGAAGGGTTCGCGAGGCGGGTTATGACAATCAGCTCGGGTACTATGTGGGCATTGATACGGACAACGGAACATATTATTTATACGCGCATCTCGACAGCATTGCGCCCGGGCTTTCGTCCGGTCAATCCGTCAGCGCGGGGCAGGCACTCGGGCAAATGGGAAATTCCGGCGGCGGTCGCGACGGACGAAGTTTTCCCGTACATTTGCATATCGCGATTTCGCCCGATGTTTCGTTCACGCGCGGGAATTTTTGGATAAACCCGTATCCGCTGCTGCGATATATTGAAAATGACGCGTTAATTTGATATATTTTTTCATCGGGGGCGTGTATGAAAAAATATCGTGGTATTCGCGGCAAACGCAATTACATATCAGAAGCAAATGAACTAAAAAAGCCCGCAAAAATTTTATGCGCGCTGTGTGCTTTGATTCTCTCGATTGCGGGAGCGTTATTTGCGTCAGCGCATTTTTTTGTGCCGGGCAACGAAGCCGAAATCCCTGTTTTCGCAATTCAAAACGAAAATATTTTTGACGAAATGGAAATCGAATATCAAGAGGACAAGCCTCCGATAATTCCGATTAATTGGGAAGAAGAAATTTTTTTCGATACATATTTGAACAGACTTATTTTTCCAAAAAGATATTTTGTATTTGAGCAAACATATAACCGCGAGTTTACGATTTCGTTTGACAACGTGAATTTTTCGCGCAGATACTTTCAGCTTTTGCCGTATGGAATTCTGCCGATGTATATATTAATTGAAGGTTCGCAAATTTCGGTTCGCACGCGCATAGGGGTTTTTGCGGAAGCCGGCGAAACGGAAACACATTCGTACATACAATTCGTTGACCCGAGGGAAACCTATCACACCATTGTTGTCCTTGACGCGGGACATGGCGGAAGCGATTCGCCGGGCGCGTCATCCGTTCACGGAAGAAACGCTCCGAACGAAGCGCAGATTAATTTGGCGATTTCGGAAAAAGTTTTTGAAATTTTCGATGCGCAGGGAATTCTTCTTCTGCCGACCCGAACTGATGATTCGTATCGTTCTCCCGCGTCGCGCACGCGAATGGCAAATGAGCTTGCCGATTATTTTATTTCGATTCATTGCAATGATTTTCCGAGTGACCGCAATGCCAGCGGAACGCTTACGCTTTACGGAACAGCCGACGGCAGTATTGAACTTGCCGAAATTTTTCAAAACGCGCTTGTTGCCGCGCTCGGAAGCAACGACGGCGGGCTTCGTTACTCTCCGCAATTTCATCTCACAAGAGAATCAAATATTCCCGTAATCATTCTTGAGCTTTTATTTCTAAGCAATCGAAACGACGCAACGCGACTTGCCGACCCGGAAACACAAATGCTAATCGCCGAAACAATTGCAAAAACAATTCAGAATTTACCGCCGGCAAGATAAACAATATCCGAAAACCGGCGCTTCGTCCCCGCGGGTTTTCGGGGGTTGCCTTAAAGGAAAAATAATAAACAGCGATATGCTCACCTTTATCAGAACGATTGATGAAGATAAAATAAATTCAATGACAACAAACGATTATCTTCTACTCAGCACGTTCTTTTTAAGAAATGGGAATGGCAATATTGACCGTACACAATTTGAGCATCTCGCAGAATTGGAGATTGTGCGTATAACAGAGCATGGGTTTGAGCTTATAAATACTAACCGCTACTTTGCTAATCGCTTATCGCCAATCAACTGCGACAGTTGATTGGCAGTCGATTGAAACAAGCGATAGAAAAAAGCAAATAATCGCATATATGGCAGAAAACGGCAATGTAACAACATCACAATTAGCTAAACATACAGGCTTGTCACAAGGGCGCGTTCGTACAATTCTACAAGAACTTAATGCTGACGGCGTGGTGGTTAAAGACGGAGATTATCGCTATACCACATACACATTAAAAAAAGCTATTTAAAAATAAAAACCCGCGAATAATTTTTTCATATTTCGCGGCTTTTA
>JAIRVD010000059.1 GCA_031254075.1 Clostridiales bacterium | reverse complement strand
TGCAATCCATTTTTTCAAAATATCGAATTCTTCGGCGTTGGCAAGTGTAAATTGGAAGCCGACATATCGGCAGTTTACGAATTCCTCGCCGCTGTGCGAGATTTTGAACGGACCGGAGGGACAACTTCCCCTGCAGCCGCAACCGTCGCTTCGCAGAACGGTCAGCGTGCTTGCGGGGATTTTATTTGTTATTTCGTCCAAAGATTTTGCGAATTTAGTTTCAAACTTGACTTCAATGATATTATACGGTAATAAATATGACAACATCGCGTCATGTTATAAAAAATCAGGCAACCTCCGAAAACCATCGTTTCGTCCGAATTTCAAACGCACTTTGAAGTGTTCGCGACGTTTTTCGTCTCAGCGGGTTTTTGGGGGTTGCCCTTAATCGGAGGTGCTTCACATGACTTTGGAAATTATCAAAACGCGTCGCAGTATTCGGAAATACAAATCAACGCCCGTTACTGACGAACAAATTCGCGCGTTGCTTGAAGCCGCGATGCTGAGTCCGTCGGCGTGCAATACGCGACCGTGGAGATTTATTGCAATAAAAAACCGCGAGATGCTCGATAATCTCGCGGAAATTCATCCGTATGCAAAAATGTTGAAAACCGCGCCACTGTGCATCGCCGTCATCGCATTACCGAAAACACAGGAGCGTGACGACAATTTGCCCGTAGGATTCTACCCGCAGGATTGCGGCGCGGCAACGCAAAACATTTTATTGCAGGCGGAATCAATGAATCTCGGCACATGCTGGTGCGGAGTTTATCCGAAAGATGCCACAATGAAAGCCGTTGCGGAAGCCCTTAAAACCACAGCCGACGAAATCCCGTTCTGCCTAATCGCCGTCGGCGAAAAAGACGAAGCCCCAAATCAGCGCGGTAAGTTTGAAGAAGAAAGAATTACTTGGATTAAGTGACTGTAAGCAGGCTTCGGTTTTTCTAAACCTTAAAAAACGCAATCGAATCTCTGAGGTGCGTTGCCTGCGCATTAAGCTCCTGTGCGGAAGCGGCAGTCTCCTCGGATAAAGACGAAATGCTTTGGGTGACATCGGAAATATTATCTATGCCGGAACTTATTTTTTCGATGGCTTCGCCCTGCTTAACAGATGAGGCGGAAATTTCCGTAATTTTTTCAACTATCTCTGTTGAACTGCTCATAATTTCACCCAACGAAACTGCGGTTTCGTCAGCAATGCGGGTGCCGACACCTACTCTGTTAACAGAGTCTTGGATAAGCGAGGCTGTTTCCTTTGCGGCTTGCGAACTGCGCGAAGCAAGGGTGCGTACTTCTTCCGCCACAACCGCAAATCCTTTTCCGTGTTCTCCCGCGCGAGCGGCTTCTACTGCGGCGTTAAGTGCAAGCAGGTTCGTTTGAAACGCAATGTCTTCTATTGCTTTTATTATTTTTGAAATACTGTCCGAAGAAGCTTTTATACCGTTAATGGATTCCAACATGGAAAGCATTTCTGCGTTGCCTTTTACCGCATTTTCATTAGACCGCACCGAAAGCGTTGCCGCCTCTTCCGCTCTGCCGGTATTATCGGCGGCTTGTTCGCTTAGGCCGGAAAGGATATCGCCGAGTTGAGATGTAGAGTCGGACTGCCGGGATGCTCCGTCCGCAAGGTTTTCTGACACCGTTGACAGTTGTGCCGCACCAATAAGCAACTGTTCGGAAGAATATACAATATCTTGGATTGTGGTACTCAAAGTTTTTGAAATTGCATTTATCGAGTCGCGAATAGAGCTAAACTCCCCGATATAATCACGGCTGATTGAGACGCGAAAATCACCTTTGGCAATGTTTGCCAACACGGTGTTTATCTCATTTATATAAGAGGAAATTTCTTTTGCCGTAAAGTTTACGGCATTTTTCATTTCCAAGAACGTACCTTTAAAATCGCCTTCCATGTGTTTAGACAAATCGCCCACAGCTAAAGCATTAATTACATCAAGAGCTTCGTATACCGGCGCGTTCATAGCGTGCATGGAATCGTTAAGCCCGGATATAAGCCCAACCCACCCGCCGCTGTAGTTGCTTATATCTACGGAAAATTTCAAATCGCCCGTTGCGATATGACGGTTCATGGCGGCAATGTCATCTGCTATGTGCATAATTCTTTTTCGGAGTGTTTCTACCGATTCGTTTATATAAGCCTCATCACCGGGGAATTCTCGTATATGTGCATCAAAATTTCCCGTAAGTATATCGGAAATGCAATCAAGAGCTTCTTTTTTGGAGTTAATATGATTTCCCACCATATTATTAATGTCATTTGCGACTTGAGCGTAAGTCCCTTTATAAGATTCGGCATTTAAGCGTATGCTTGTTTTACCTTCCTTTTCGTGTTTTATTGCCATATCGTCCATTTCTTTAATAAGCACCGAAAGTGAGAATACAACATCTTGAAAACTTGCGGAAAGCTCTCCTATTTCGTCATCAGGCAATGTCGGGAACCTGACTTGAAAATTGCCGTCTTTTATTTGATTGGCAATACCCGCAAGCGTTTTAATCGGCTTGAGCGTACGGTTTGAAACAATATAAATCACCGCTACAAGCAGAATAGCTGTTACTGCAAGCAACAGACTGAGTTCTGAAATCATAGCGTTCGTAACCGCGTTTATTTCGCTTAACGGAACCACAACTGTGAGATAAAAATACTCGTCTACATACCCGAATTCAAGAGGTATGGTAATGGCAAGGCTTTGTTTCCCGGTTCTTGCCGACATTATCGTATTAAATGTTGCCTCATCTGTTCCGGTAGGCATGGCGTAATCAAATTCACTGTCCGATATGTCTGTTGCCACATATTCCATGTCGGGGTCAAAAGCAATTACACCGCTGTTTGTTACGGCAATAATATATCCGCTTTCAAAAATTTCAGGCTCAAACAGTTCATCAAACAAACTTTCAATGTATATATCAGTGGATACTATACCCAGCACTTCTCCGTTTTCACCGAAAATGGGAGCCGCAAGCGTTATCATATAGTATTCGTCGTATTCATACGGGTTCAGTAAAATCATTCTTCCGGCATTAATCGGAACAGTATAGTGAGGTTCTCCGTATTCCGATTCATCCTGGTCTTCCGTCCAATAATCCGGATACGATTCCAATGTTTCGTCATCTATTTCGTAGTACAGATACACCCGCCCGCTTTGATAAGAACCAAACGGTGTACCCATATATTCGGCATCTTTGCCGTCAAATGCGTTCGGTTCCATCATTATTGAAAACGTACCGACCAACGAATTGCCGTCCAGCAGGTTGAGATAATACTCATCCACTTCTTCCCTTGTCATGGCTTGGGTACGAATAAAAAACGAAACTTCTTCCGCTCTGGCGGCAAGAAAAACAGCGGGCTCGTTAACTAATGATTTTACAAGCCCGGCATAACGCGCACCTATGTTTTCCAAATGATTTTCCGCTTGCTCTTGAGTAATATAGCTTAACCTGAAATACATAATGGTTATTGTTACAGCTATCCCGACTATTATTGCAATTGCAGAAGCCACACTCATTTTTGTTTTAACACTTTTAGGCAACATATAATATTCCCCCAACTACGAGTATTTGCAAAACTATATCAAAAAAAAAATTGCTGCACAATAATAAAAATAAAGGGGCTGTAACGAAATCGGAAAACAAATTTCGTTACAGCCCCTTATCTTGTTTTATTTATTTTCTATATCTCATCCAAGATATAAACATCAATATGTCTTCTGCCGAATCTTAACGCGTCGTTTATATCGTGCATAAAGAGGTCGATTTTGTAGCCACGGATTGCGCTTCCTACGTCGGCGGCGACTGCGAAGCCGTATCCGTCTACGTAGAGGCGGGTGCCGAGCGGAATTACGTTACGGTCTACGGCGACGATTCCGTGTTCAACGCGTCTGCCGGAGGCGGTTATTCCGTACCATGGGTCGTCAGGGGTTTTTCCTGTGCATCCGAAGCCCGCGGTGTATGCTGTGGCTTCCATTCGAACATGCCGATAGTAGTGGAAATCAGGTGCATTTACGTTTGTGAGCGAGCCGAGCCAGCCTGTGCCGATGTCGAGAATGGCATTTACGGGTTCGACGATGATTTCGGTGCCGACGACTTCGCGGCTTTCTTCGACGCCGCCGATGTATACTATTGCGGTGGTAATTGCTTCTTCGCCGAATTCGCCTTCGACGCGAAGATGTTGGCGTCCGCGGCTTACGGAGTTTGTGTAGTTTTCAATTGTTTCATATGGAAGTGAAATTACTTCAACATCAAAGCGCGAACGCCAGGTGCTTAGGCTTATAATATCGCCGTTTTGAATTTGCGTTTCATCATCGCCATTGTACAGCAATGCGATTTCGGTTTCATTTTGCAACTGGCGAACAGTGTCTGCTATGGTTGTTCCGGGGCGTACAGAGCGGCTTTCGGGTTCACCGCCGTCTGTTTGTACGTAGAATGTGACTTCTCTTTCAATCGAAATTTCTATTCCGTCAAACAACAGCGCGTCCGTTGAATGGCTTATTAAATCCGTTCCGCTATGCGCAATTCCCGCTTCGTAGAAAAATCCCTCTACTGTGTCCGCCGCAATGTAAAACTCATAAATCTCGCCGCCGTCATGCAATGTTACATGCGATAACGCATTCTCCGCTGCGATAAAATGAATTATTCCGAGCGGGAAAAGAATTACGGCCATAAGTGCAAGCGGCATAGCGATAAGTGCCTTAAATCTATTCATTAAATTGTTTTCTCCTTTCACAAACATAAAAAAAGGATATTAAATATCCTCGTAATCATTTCGTGTTGAATTGTAACAGTCTATTAACAATTATGCAATAACTTTCGTTCGCGTTATCCAACATTTTCCAATTTTGAATGTCGAATTTTGTTATTTGTCCTCGCCACCGATAATTTCCTGAACGATGTATGCGGGGCGGTCTTTCATTTCTTCATAGATTCTGCCGATGTATTCGCCCATTAATCCGAGAATCATCATAACGATACCTTGAGTCAGCAAAATTATCGCAACCGTTGATGCCCAGCCTGTAATTGTTGTTTCGGTGAAAAAACGTTGAAAAAATATTACCGCCAAATAAATGAAGCTTGCGATTGAAATAAAAAAACCGAGCGTAGTCGCGAGTTTCAACGGCTTGTATGAAAAAGCGGTGACGGCGTCCATCGCGAACGCTATCATTTTTCGAAGCGGATATTTTGTTGTTCCGGCGAAGCGTTCTTGCCGCACGTACATTATTGCCGTTTGGCGAAAGCCAACCCAGCTTACCAAGCCGCGAATGTAGCGGTTTTTTTCGGGCAAACGATTAACCGCGTCGCAAACCTTGCGGTCAATTAAACGAAACTCGCCCGTATCAACGGGCATGTCCACCGAAGTCATTTTGCGAATAAAGCGATAAAAAATTTTCGCGGTCAGCTTTTTAAAAATAGTTTCGCCAACGCGTTTTTCACGTTGACCGTATATAACATGAAATCCCTCGCGCCATTTCTCCGCCATTTGCGGAAAAATTTCGGGGGGGTCTTGCAAGTCCGCGTCGATAATAAATACCGCTTCGCCGCGCGCATATTCCATTCCCGCCGAAATCGCGGGCATATGTCCGAAATTGCGCGAAAAATTAACAAGCCTTACGCTCTCGTCATTCGCGCAAAAGCCCGCAATAATCTCAGCCGTTTTATCGCGGCTGCCGTCATTGACGAAAAGCAATTCATACGGCTCGTCCATGCCCTTCATCACCGCGCTTAAACGCTTATATGTTTCCTCAATTACTTCCTGTTCGTTAAACGCGGGAATTACAACCGAATATATTGGGTTCTTCATATGAGTTTTCCTTTCGTCATACCATCCGTCCGGGAAATGCGTTTAAGTCCAAATCATCGGCGTTTTCGGTCAGCAGACGATAGTAGCCGCGGCAGGCAATCATCGCGGCGTTGTCCGTGCAGAAAACAGGCGCCGGCATAAAAAGCTGCAATTCTTTTTCCTTGCAGGCATCTTGCATTGCGCGTCGCAATGCGGAATTACAAGCAACACCGCCCGCAAGCGCAATTTTATTATAGCCTTCGCTGACACAAGCGGCAACGGCGCGTTCGATAAGAACATCAACGACTGCTTTTTGAAAAGACGCGGCGATGTCGGGGATGTTATCCGGATTTTTTTGAAAATATTGAACAACCGCCGTCTTCAATCCGCTGAAACTGAAATCAAAACCGTCAACTCTCGCACGCGGAAAATCTATCGAGGGCGAAGCGGTTTTTGCGATTTTATCAATTTCGGGGCCGCCCGGATACGGCAACCCGAGTACGCGCGCAACTTTATCGAAGGCTTCGCCCGCGGCATCGTCGCGCGTTGCGCCGACAACGCGATAAGTATTATAGTCGTCAACCGCCAGAAGCAAAGTATGTCCGCCGCTTACGACCAACGACAAAAAAGGCGGTTTCAGTTCGCCTTCTTCATGTTCCTTTTCGCTCAAAAAATTTGCGCAAACATGCCCCTGGATATGATTGACACCAATCAGGGGCTTTTTATTTACAAATGATAATCCTTTTGCGTAATTCAAACCGACAAGCAACGCGCCCGCAAGCCCGGGACCGTTCGCAACGGCGTAGGCCTCCATTTGCGAAAGAGAGAGGTTCGCCTTTTTCAACGCCTCATCAACAATGAACCCGATGCATTCGATATGCCGTCGCGCCGCTATTTCGGGAACAACTCCGCCGAACGGCGCGTGCAAATCCACCTGCGAAGCAATTATATTGGAAAGAACCTGCCGTCCGTTTTTTACGACCGCAGCGGAAGTTTCGTCGCAGCTTGTTTCTATTCCGAGAACAATCATGTTTTTACTTTCTCCCCGCTGTGCAAAACGTAGAGCAAAATCCCGATAACCGCCGCAAACGCAAGCGCGGCAAACGCGAAGCCGTCGGAAATCGGCAGTTCGGTTATGAGAACGCCCTGCGAAATACTTTCTGCCGCGCCGTTGATGAATACTCCGGCAGAATAAATCGCGTTCATAATACCTTCCACAGACGGATAGGTTTGCGTTAACGAATTAAACCACTCGGGATTAAACATAAGCAACAAGCCGAATCCGAAAAGCACTGCTCCTAATCCCCATATAATTCGTAAAACTGTTTGCCCGTGTGCTTCGTAGTCGATTGTAATTTCCTTCGAGCGCGCTTCCGCACGAACCGCAGTCATAACCGATTCCGTGAAATTTTCCGGCGCCTCGGTTAAATTTAGCGAAACCTCCGCTGCAACGTCAAAAGTTAAATACAACTCGCGGCATTTTTTGCAAATCAATACATGCTTTGCCAACTCACGCGCATTTGGCGGCGTTATCGTTTTTTCGAAATGCTGCATCATATAAATTTCCGATTGTTTACAGTCCATGTCACACCTCCGCATCCGCAAGCATCGTTTTTAACATTTTTCTTCCTCTGAAAATTCGGTTTTTTATTTTTGAAAGCGGCTCGCCGATTTTTTCAGAAATTTCCTGATAACTCATTCCCTGCTGATGATACAACACAACGGGGATTTTGTACATTTCCGGCAACTCTGAAACAATTTTGCTGATTCGCTCGGTTTGGTCGCGCTTGATAAATTCAGCTTCCGGCGATAGCGCCGTTGCCGAAACACGTCCGCCGCTCTCCGAATATTCCTCATACGAAATCGTTTCGAATTTCTTCTTTCGATGCATATCAATTATATGATTGCTCGTAATTCTCATTACCCATGTGCTGAATTTAAATTCCGGTGTGTATTTATCTAAATTTTTATAAACTTTCAGGAAAACATCCTGCGAAAGGTCGTTGGCTTCCTCGCTGTCGCGCGTCTGCCGCAAAATGATAGAGTAAACCAAATTTTTATACCTGTTAACCAACTCTTCAAAACACTCCGTATCGTCCGCCAAGCACATTTGAATTAACTCGTAATCGGTTTTTTCGGTCACTCTGTCACCCCTTTACTCGTCTTTGAATTTCAACGTCTTTGTCATTCTGTCCTTTCCCGCCTTAGTCGCGGGGAAAACTGATGTTGCGTATGAAAGATAATTATACGGGTCGGGCAATGACGGGCTGTAATGCGTCAGCCACAGTTCGGCGGCGTTGGCTTTTTGCGCAATTTCTGCGGCTTCGCGGAAAGTCATATGCTTGCGCGACGTGGCTTTTTCCTGTAACTCGTCTTCGCCGTAAAGGCCTTCGCAAATGAACAAATCCGCTTCGCTCGCAAACGTCGGAAGCTCCGCAACGGGACGCGTATCTGTGCAAAAAACGACTTTCAAACCCCTTCGCGGCGCACCGAGGACCATATCGCTCGTGAATGTTCTACCTTCATATACGATGCTTTCCGAATTTTGTCTTTGTAGCGCACCCCAAATTTTTAACGGAATATTCTGCGCCTTCGCAC
>JAIRVD010000079.1 GCA_031254075.1 Clostridiales bacterium | reverse complement strand
AATATTGCCAAATTTGGCAGTTCGAAATCACAAAAATGAGTTCCGCGCTAACAATTGATTTCACAAGCAAGAAAATAACTCAAGCCGTCTACAAACTGAAAAGCGACGAACTCAAACGTCAAACCGAGGATTTGAACAAGTGTATTAAAACGCTTAACGCACAGGCGACGAAGTAATGTGTACGCCCGACCCTGTCGTTACCGTCGGCAAACGGATGTATATTTTCAAAATTAGCATGAAGACAGGCGGCTACTTTTAGTATGCCGCCGTTTTTGTGTGCATTTATTTCGCCGAGTAATTCGTATAAATCTGATTCCGCTCCCTCTCATTCTTCAAACAATGCCTGTGCGAACATATCCGCGTCAAAGGGTTGGAGGTCGTCGATGCCTTCGCCTACGGTGATGAAGCGGACGGGGATATCGAGTTCGTTTTTGATGGAGACGACGATACCGCCTTTTGTGGTGCCGTCGAGTTTTGTCAGGATGATGCCGGTGATGTCGGCGACTTCTTTAAATAATTTCGCCTGTTGAAGGGCGTTTTGTCCTGTGGTTGCATCGAGAACGAGAAGGACTTCCTTTTGTGCTTCGGGAAGCTGAGTGGAGATGATGCGATTTATTTTTTTGAGTTCTTCCATCAGATTTTTTTTATTGTGAAGGCGTCCGGCGGTGTCGCAGATTAGCAGGTCGATGTTGCGTGCTTTTGCGGAAGCGGCGGCATCGAAAACCACTGCGGCGGGGTCGGAGTTTTCCGCTTGGCGAATCATCGTTACACCCGCGCGTTCGCACCAGGCGCCGAGTTGGTCGATTGCGGCGGCGCGGAAGGTGTCGGCGGCGGCTACGAGAACGGATTTTCCTTCGGATTTATACCATTTTGTCAATTTTCCTACGGTGGTGGTTTTCCCGGCACCGTTTACGCCGATAATAAGAAGAACGGCGGGGCATGTAAGGGAGAAGGGTTGTGTTTCGGCGGTGAGTGAGGCGGAGATTTCTTCCGCAAGAATTTTTTTCACACCGTCTGCTTCTTTAATGTTTTCAAATTTAACGCGTTCGCGAACTTTTTCTAAAACGGACATCGTTGTTTCGACGCCCATGTCTGCCATGATTAGGGCTTCTTCGAGTTCTTCGAAGAGTTCTTCGTCAACCGTTCGGAATGCCGCGAAAACTTTTCCTACACCGTTCGATAAATTTTCACGCGTTTTTGCGAGTCCGTTTTTTATCCGCGAAAATAATCCTGCTTTTTCAAGTTCCATTTGAACAACTCCTTTGCATAATAGTATACTATACAAAATAAAATTTCACATGAGGTGTCGAATGATTAAAAATGTTTTGGTTCTTTTCGGCGGATGTTCGCCCGAGCATGATATATCGAAGGAAAGCGTGACGACAGTGCTTAACGCGCTCAACGGAAACACGATTATTCCGGTTTACATCACGCGAGACGGAAAATGGCTTATGTATGACGGAAAGCTCGACAATATCACGAGCATCAATTGGGAGAAATTCGGAACGCCCGCAATTCTCAGTCCCGACAGGGTGAATCGCGGACTGCTGCGCATTGTTTCCGAGAAGGTGAAGGCGATTCCGATTGACGTGGTGTTTCCGGTGCTGCACGGCCCGAACGGCGAAGACGGAACAATTCAAGGGCTTTGCGAACTCGCCGGAATTCCGTATGTCGGCTGCAATGTCGCGGCGTCGGCGGTTGCGATGGACAAGGCGATTATGAAATTGGTTGCGAAGGGCTTGAAAATTCCGCAGGCGGAATTTTTGGTTTTCGGCACGGACGAGATAAAATCGGATTTAAATTCCGTGCTGAAGAAAATTCGTTATAAAATCGGTTATCCCTGTTTCGTAAAACCTGCCGTCGGCGGTTCGTCAATCGGAATTTCAAAAGCTCCGAATCGAAAAATATTATCCGACGCGCTACAAATGGCAACGGATTTTTCTTCGCGCATTGTAATCGAAAAAACCGTTGAAGGCCGCGAAATCGAAGTGGGAGTTCTCGGTGCGGGCATGAACGCAAAGGCATCCGTGCCGGGCGAAATTTTATCAGCGGGCGAATTCTATGATTTCGAAGCGAAATACGAAAACCCGAAATCGAAAACGATTGTTCCGGCGAATCTTCCGGAAGAAATTTCGGCGCAAATCCAAAAATACGCGCTTGATATTTTCCGCGCAATCGGCGGCAGCGGGCTTTCCCGCGTTGACTTTTTCGTCGATGTAAACGGCCGCGTTATTTTCAACGAAATAAACACAGTCCCCGGCTTCACCGCAATTAGCATGTATATGAAAATGTGGGAAGCAAGCGGCATTCCGCGTAATAAATTAGTAGAAAACTTAATTGAAATCGCCGTAGAAAAATATGAATAAACCCATCGGCGTTTTTGATTCGGGCGTCGGCGGGCTTACTGTCGTACAGGAAATTCGGCGGTTGATGCCAACCGAAAGCATAATATACGTGGGCGACACCGCGCGTGCGCCATACGGCTGTAAGGACGCCGAAACGCTGATAAGCCACGGTCGCGAAATCATACGCTTTATGTTGAAAAAAAAAGTAAAAGCCGTCGTAATGGCGTGCGGAACAAGCTCGTCAACCTCGTATGAGCAGCTTTGCAAGGAATTCCCCGACCTGCCGATTGTAGACACGATCCGCCCCGCCGCAAAGGCAGTAATCGCGGCAAAGCCGAAGGAATGCGCTTTCGCCGCCACAGTGGCTACCGTAAAAAGCGGGCTGTTCGAGCGACTCGTAAAAGCCGGTTCGCAGTCAAACGGCTCGTCGGAAATAAAAATACATTCGCGTGCCTGTCCGCTTTTCGCGCCGATGGTCGAGGCGGGGCTTGCAACGAAAAAAAATAATCCGTTGCTTTTCTTCGCGGCGGAAAATTATTTCGCTGACCTGCGCGGAAAGGTTGACACGCTGATTCTCGGCTGTACGCATTACCCGCTTCTTACCGACGCACTGACCCACGCGCTGGGCGAAATTGAATTCATCAACCCCGCAACAGCGACTGCGAAAAAAATAAATGAAATTTTTCCAATTTCTTCATCGGAGGAAAAAGCGAAAATAAAATATTTTACAAGCGGAGATGAAAAAAATTTTTCGAAAATCGCAAAGTTTATTCTAAAGGGGGAATGCAATCCGAAGAAAATTATCTGGTAGAATACACGCCATTAATTATGAAGCTTCTCTGTCAAAAGAGGAGCTTTTTCTTTTAAATAATTTCGAAAAATAATTCGAAAAAAGGCTTGACATTATTTTCAACACGTGTATAATGCACATATGAGTTCCACGGTCATACAGGGTAGCAACACCGACCGGCGCAATTCCTATTATCTCAACTAATTTCATCCCGGTAATCAGGATTGCACGGAACTTATGTTCGCATAAATGCCATTATATTTCGAAAGGAGGTGAAAACATGGCAGTTATCAGCAAACCGTATTCGGCGAGCCTCAGGTTCATTGATTCGAGCAAGAAATCCGTAAAAACGATTTCGAAAGTGCGCCCAAATCTGTTTTATGTCGAGGCAGACATCGTCAGACACGCGATTAACATGATTCGCAGACCCGGAAACGACCAAGTAACAAACGGAATCTATACCATCACAGACGAGCTGGTGGAGGCGTAAGTTTTCCGAAAAATTCAATGAAAGGAGGTGAAATTTTATGACAAAATCAAGTCGCTTTGTGTTGACATTCAACTCAAACCTCGGAAAGATTGTTCGACTTTCCATTCCGCGTGCAAACGAAAGCAAGACCACCGTAAACGCGGAAACCGCCATGAACGCAATTATCGCTAACGGCACGGTAGTTAAAGCCGGAAAAGGCTTTCCCGTAAGCATCGACGGAGCAAAAGTAGTCACAACCGAACGCAAGGCCATAATTTAATTCCCATAAAAACTTATAAAAGGCTATAAAGAAAGGAGGGATTTTCATGTTAACGGAAATGTATAGAAGACTTGTTCTTAATTACGATAAAGGTCAATATTCTTTTCGCGATTTCAGTTATTCGGCAAGTGACGACCAATTATACGACCTTGCAACGCAACTAAACGCTTTCCAAGACATCACCGCAGAAAAGGTTCTTAAAGTGCGCGTTTTAGAATTCTAAAAATTCGAAATGTCATCCCGAATTAGTAGTGTAATGTTTTACATGAAGGCAGTATGCAGAGCAAAAACCGCTTTGCTTAGAGAGGAGGTGAAATTATGGAAATTCGCGATTTCTGTGTATTAACATTCGACACGGAGTACGGCAAACGCAAAAGTATCAGCGTTAACGACCCGCGCCCAAATCTTAATAACTCGGACATAGAGTTCGTTGCAGACGCATTCTTCAATGCAAATATATTCGAAGAAACAATCGGTCGCCTTACAAATCTTGTAAGAGCCGCAGTCGTTACCGAAACAACCGCAACAATTGTATAATCCGGCAAGAAAAACGAGAGCGGTGAAAAACCGTTCTCGTTTTTTTCATTCGCTTTCAACGCTTGACACGGCAAAATACCTATATTAAAATTCATTCGCCAAGCGGATATGGCGGAATTGGCAGACGCGCACGGTTCAGGTCCGTGTGTCCCTAAAGACGTGCAGGTTCAAGTCCTGTTATCCGCACTTGAGTATGATAAATCCAAACCTTGCCGATTACAAATTATCGGTAGTGGGTTCGGATTTTTATTTTATATATACTATAATAATATTTGTCGCAAATATATGAGTTTTTCGTTATAATCATTTTAAGGAGTTTAAATGTCGAAGTCGGCAATATTTAATTTAAAATATAATCGGATTAGTATATTGCGTATATAATTAACCGCGGGAAACTTGTTCTTACTTTGACTTAAACAGGAAAATATTCCGATATGTTTTAGTTTTATTAAGGAGAAAAAAATGTCAAATATTAATTTTTTATCTATACAGGAAACTCATAAACTATTCAAAGAAAGGCAATTAACGGTAAAAGAATTGGTTTTGTCATACTTATCGAGGATAAATAGATTTGATAAATGCCCGAACGGATTGAATTCTGTTCTGGAGATTAATCCTGATGTTATATTTATTGCCGATATATTTGATAAAAAATTAAAAAATGGCGATGAATTGCTTCCTGTATTTGGCATACCTATACTTTTGAAAGATAATATCAATACAAAAGACCGTCTTCGTACAAGCGCGGGTTCGGTTGCGTTGTCTGACAATTACGCACCATATGATGCGCATATCGTTACATTATTACGTCAAGCGGGAGCAATAATTTTAGGTAAAGCAAATATGACCGAATTTGCTAATTATATGACACGCGAAAATATGCCATCCGGTTATAGTTCGAGAGGAGGGCAGGTAAAGAATCCGTATGACAATAAAAAAAGCCCAAGCGGTTCAAGCTCCGGTTCAGCGGTTGCTGTCGCAGCCGGATTATGTAGCGTTTCTATCGGAACAGAAACGTCAGGTTCCATTCTCGCCCCAGCCGGAGTAAATGGTATAGTTGGATTAAAACCTACTCTCGGATTAGTCGGGAGAAGCGGAATAATCCCCATTTCAAGCACCCATGATACCGCAGGACCGATAACAAGAAATGTCCGCGATGCTGCCCTTCTTCTTGGTGTTATTGCCGGGGTTGACCCGAATGATTCTGCAACGCATGTTCATAATTTTTTTGACACTAATGATTACTTAAAAAATCTTGGCTCGGCAGATTTGAAAGGTGTAAGAATAGGCATAAATAGGTCGCAGAAACTTGATAATTTCGCTTTGAATGAAGAAGAAAAATCAATATTTAATAATTTGTGCCAAATTATTTCTAACGCAGGCGCTGTACTTATAGATAATGTTAATATTGATTCTAATTTTAACATAGGAAAAATAATGCGTAATGAGTTTAAAACCTGTATAAATTATTATTTATCTACATTAAACGGAAAAACAAAAATGAAATCCCTAAAAGATATAGTCGATTACAATCAAGCTAATGCCTCCATTGCGCTTAAATACGGGCAGAGTATATTACTTGATACGGAAAACAATACATCAGGAACAATGACGGAAACCGAATATATAGAAGCACTATTGGAAAGAGAACGAACCATAACAGAATTAGACAAATTATTTTTGGACAACAATATTGATGTAATGCTTTGTGAAGTCTTTACAAATATTGCACCGTTTACCGGGTTCCCTTCAATGACTGTCCCAATCGGACAACAACAAGATAAAATCCCGATTGGTTCTCATTGGATTGCGCGGAGATATAATGAGTCGGTTTTATTAAAAGTTATATATGCAGTTGAACAACTTATTTCGGTAAAAATAAAACTTGAATTGAAAGAAATGAATATTTAAAAATGCTGCTTACTTGTATCATTGAACATTGTTGAACAACAGCACAACAATCACAAACCCGTTCGTCAACGCCAAAAGGTTTGTATTTGGGTCGGACTGCCACATGAGGAAAATAGATGGTAATTTTTATTACCGGCGTTTTTTGTATTGGAAAATCAATATAATAGGTTGCATTTCACCTATTCGAAATAATACAATAACTGTATTGTATTTTAGGGAGGAATTTCATATGTTGATAAACACAAATAACTTAGTGACTATAACAGAAGCTAATCAAAATTTTTCAAGGGTCGCAAGACTTGTAGACAAAAACGGTGCGGCGGTAATTTTAAAAAATAATACACCCCGGTATGTTCTTATTGAGTATAGCCAATTCCAAGGCGATGAATTTGCTGATGACGCAACGGTACAAGTAATTGGAGAAAGCATCATTAAGCGGCATTTAGCAGCATTTAAGGAATTAGCAAAATGAAAAAACTGTCTAAACAGCAAATCATCATATTACATGGAATATTGGTAAAATATAGCGGTGGTCTTGATGGCATTCGTGACATAGGTTTGCTTGAGGAACGATAGAGGAAAAAACACTGCTTAATTTTATTATTAAACATTGTTGATCATCGGCACAACAATCACAACCCCATTTGCCAGTACCAAAAGGTTTATATTTGGGCCGGACTGCCGCACTTAACTGTGCTAAATCCGAACCTTGTTAATATTTATTATTGATAGGTTCGGATTTTTTATGTAAACAAGTAAACAAAGTCGTTTTTGGTAAAACAATATAAAAATGCTCATGTATAATTTTAATCGAAGGAAGGGTTGACATGAACATTAAGCAAGTCATCTGCGATTCTACACTGTATATCCACCGCATGTATGATGAACCGATAACAATTACGGACATATCGGCACAGGCATATTTATCACCGTCTTATTTTTCGTCGCTATTCCGAATTTTTACGGGATTTACGGTGAAAAATTATTTGAACCGTTACCGTTCGAACCTTCCCGTTGGCTTAGTGGGGCGCAAATTTCCTGCTTGCAAACGAGCTGTATTTAACACAACATTAAATACTATTTGGTCGGATGAATTTTGGCACACATTCTACGCAAAATGGCTGCACGCTTCGGGGTATACCCTGCCGGACAGCCAACTGAAAGAAATTTGTTCGACCTTTGAAAAACACCCGGATTTGGAAATTTATCCCGATGATTGGAAAGATGAAAATTCAATAATGCAAATCTACGCAAACGAATGACCACTCTGATTTCACTTCATCGGGGTTATTGTTGTAATCACCTGCCGCGTTTAAGTACATAACAACCAAAACTGCAATACCGATGCTTGTTTTATACGGTCGTTCATGTTTTTAGGGGCGGTTTTTGCTTTTGTTGCGGTTACGGCAGGGGTTAAAGCCACCCTTGTAATTTCAAGGGTCATTATTTCTGTTGGAATCAGCTTACGTAATACGCGCGAATTGCTTTTTCATTACAGGCATATATAATGGGAGGAAGAATTTATCGGAGGGCGGCGGAATGACTAAATTTTACATAAAGACAAACAGAATTTTTACCGGTTGGCGAAGATGGGCTTGGCTCGGAACTTTTTTAATTGCAATCGGCGGGCTGTTTGAACCGCTTCTCGGGTTGCTTGTTGTCGGAATTATCATCGGGCTGATGGTGATGTCGTTTTTACGCGGGCGATATTGGTGCGGAAATATATGCACGCACGGAAGTTTCTATGATTTGATTCTGATAAAATTTTCGCGAAACGAAAAAATTCCGAAATTTTTGCGGTCGAATTTCATGGTTGTATTTTTTCTTCTGTTTTTTATGTTTAATATGGGACGCGGAATGATTAGTGTTTTTTCTGCGGAGGCTTTTATACGACCGAAAACGCTTTTTCTTTTCAGGATTGTCGGTGAAATTGATGTAAGCACTACAATTGGAGTTCTGCGCGGCGTC
>JAIRVD010000033.1 GCA_031254075.1 Clostridiales bacterium | reverse complement strand
AACATCGTCACGAACATCATGCCAACTGCCATAACGCACTTCGCGTATCCTGAAATTATAAAGTTGCTCCTGCACACGCCTGTCGTTCCAGCGCGCAATCGTCGCTTCCGAATACGAATTTAAACTCGGGCTAAACGTTTCCGTGCATTCATCCGACCACCAGTTGCCGATGTTTATCACCATTCCGCCCAAATCATTCTCACCGCGCACAGGCGCCGGCGTTGCCGCAACACTCGGCCGCGTCCCGCCCTCCGGCGTCAAGTAAACAATCCCATCAATAAAATCGACATGCAGCCCAACCATCTCCGCAACCGTTCTCACCGGAAGAAACGTGCGTCCCTCCATAATAAACGGCTCCATCCCCGCGTCAAACACCACCGGAACCCCGTTAAAACTAACCCTGACCCCATACACAATCTCCCTCAAAGCCGGATTAGCCATAACAACCGTTCCGAAAAGTATCGCCGCAAATAAAAATCCGAGAATAAAACTTTTGAATGCTTTTCTCTTTTTCATATTGTCCTCCCGACGTTTCAAAAAAACGCCGCGTTATTTGCGGCGTTTCGGTTAAGTTATTCTATTTTTAAGCGAGCTTAATAACTTCATAAAATACATCTTTCGCCCGGTCTTCGATATCGAAGAACAGCGGTGAGCCCCACGCGCGCCAGCTATCTCTGTCGTTTAATCCCCAGAAGGTGATGCGTTCGATATATTTTGAGTATTCGATGTAGATTTTGAAGAGTTCGATGTAGAGTTCTTTTTGGGTTTGGGCATCTTCCGGTGACATAGGGACGGCGGGGTTTTCGGCTGAACCGAAGGTTAGGTCCATTTCGGTGATTGAGATAACAGCGCCTGTTTTTGAAAAACGTTCGAATGCGGCACGAATTTTCTCGGGCTTTGTGTCTTTGTGATTGTGATGACTCTGCATTCCGATGCCTTCGACAAGAAGGCGGTTATCATATTCGGGATGTTTGCGCCATTGTTCGTTGATATCGTTAACCATGTCGGTGATTGCAACACATTTATGATTGAATTCCTCGTTATATTCGTTGAAATAAAGAATTGCCTTAGGGTCATATTTGCGAGCGAAATAAAACGCATCAAATACATAATCTGCACCGCTTTCACCCTTCGAAGCATCCGCGCCGTTTTCGTATGCGAGATACCAATGTCCGACAGCCTTTGGGTTTGGCGTATCGCGGCGCAAATAGTCGCGCCAATTTCCGGTATACGGTTCATCGTTTTTATCGGTGAACGCCTCGTTTATAACATCCCACGAATGAATTCTGCCGCTGTAACGACCCGCATATTCCTTGATGAACGCTTCCAGATTGGTCTTCGCCTCAGCACGCGTAAGCACCGTATCGTCTTCGTTTCTGTTCAGCCACTTTGCGGACTGCGCGTGCCAAACAAGGGTATGCCCGACCATCATCATATCGTTCTTTTCCGCAAAATCGACAATCATATCCGCGTAATCGAAATAATATACACCCGGTGCTTTTGAAATATATTCGGGTTTCATCGCGTTCTCAGCCGTAACCGCATTGTAATGATGCTTGTACATCGCAATAAGCTCTGCATCGTCAAAATCATTATGCGAAAGAATCGCACCCACTTTAAAATGCCCCTCAAATGTTTTGCAAAGTGACTGCAACGTCAAATCCCATGTCTTCATAAAAATCCTCCCTATTAAGCAGAGCGGTTTTTTGCTCTGGATATTAAGAAGCCAAGCGGCTTCTATGTACCTTCTGAAAAACACAACGAAAAAACCTTAGGGCTCTGCCCGGGGCGCGGGAAGCGTTCGCTACGCTCACTGCGCCCTGCGCGGGAAGCGTATGCTACGCTCACTGCGCCCTGCGCGGGAAGCGTATGTTGCGCTTACTGCGCCCTTGTCAGTGCCCCAAGGTCTCGCTTATTTTATTGAATTTCTACTCTAATGTCATAGATTACCAAATGCTCTTGACCTTCTTCCATGAAACGGAAGTTGCGGCGAGAACCTGCTGCCGCGAGGTCGTCTTGGCTTTGAAGTACATGAGAAACTGTGAAGTTTTTGTCATCGTCGGGGTCAACGGTTGCGAAGCGTTCCCAAGGACTGTCTGCGCCGCCGATGATGAACATTCCGCCTTCGCCGACATTTCCGGTGACAGTGATAACATAGTTGTTGTTATCAAAATCCCAAGCTATTGCGTCGGTTACAAGGTCAACAGCGAAATAGTCGTGCTGACGGTTTCTGATTTCTAAGCCGTTGTGACCGTCGGCGGTTTCGGTGACGATGAATCTGGGGCTTCCTGCCGACATAAGATTCGGGGTGGCAAGAACAACGTCGTGAGCGTCGCCGTCGTCGCCCATTGTGCCGACTTCAAGAGCTTGGAAAAGAGGGTCGGTGCTTAATGAGTAGACCAAGTTTGCGGGACGTTCGATATATTGCACAACGGTAATTTCTTCGATGGTGAAGTCGATTCCCGCGTCAACGGTTTGAATTCTGAGATGGCTGCGCGAGCCTGAGGCTGCGATTACTTCGGCGTCGATTAACAAGGTTAAAACATAGTCGCCTTGTTCCGAGTCAACACCCGCGAGTTCTTCCCAAGGATTGTCTCCGCCGTTGATAACCATTCTTGTTGCGGCGTCAACATATCCGCGAACGGTAAGAAGATATTGATTGCTTGCCAAGTCCCAATCGAATTGGGTTGTAACCAAATCAATTGTAAAGTAGGCTTCATCGCGATTCGTGAATTGAAGCGCAACTGTTCCGTTCGGTCCGTCAATGGTCCACCATCTCGGATTTCCGGCTTGCATGATAAACGGCGTTCCGTCAACTAAAGTGTTGTCGCCCGATAATCCGACTTCGGCTGCCTGAACATGCAAATCCAACGCAAGCGAATAAACCATGCCGGCGGGGAATACGCTGACGATTTCCGGCTCGTCGGGAACAACCGGCGCATCGGGAGCAACCGGCTCATCGGGAGCAACCGGTGGGTCAACGGGAGTTACATCCGCTACCGGCGGTGCCGGGGTCGGATTTGTTGTATTGCCATTGCCGCAAGCGGTAATAAGCGCTAAAGCAAGTACCAATGCTGCGATTATAAAAATTGTTTTACGCATTTTGTTTCCCTCCTGTTTTGCAAAA
>JAIRVD010000008.1 GCA_031254075.1 Clostridiales bacterium | reverse complement strand
TTGTAAAAGTAATTCAGGATATTACAACAGTCGAAAACATGGCGCGTTCGCAGGCGGAAGCCGCAAGTCAAGCGAAGTCGGCGTTTTTATCCAGTATGAGCCACGAAATGCGCACTCCGATGAACGCAATCATCGGAATGACCGTAATCGGAAAGAAATCCGCGACCATTGAGCAAAAAAATATCGCGTTCGATAAAATCGAAAACGCGTCTTCGCATCTTCGCGGTTTAATAAGCGACATCCTCGACATGGCGAAAATCGAATCGGGCAAAATGGAACTTGTTCCCGTTCCGTTTAATTTAGACCGGTTGCTGCAAAGCGTTATGACGGTTGTAAATGTTCGCGCGGAGGAAAAACGCCAGCGTCTCGCAATTAATATTGACAAAGAAATTCCGCCTTATCTCGAAGGCGACGACCAACGCCTTGCACAAGTGTTTACAAATCTGCTGTCAAACGCGGTAAAATTTACGCCGGAAGAAGGTGAAATTCTCGTCACCGCCGTACTTGCCTGCGGGCAAGACGACGAATGCGAACTGCGCATCGAAATAATCGACTCAGGCATCGGCATCAGCCGCGAGCAACAGAAAAAATTATTCAACGCGTTCGCTCAGGCGGAAGACGATACAGTCCGCGAATTCGGCGGCACAGGTCTCGGTCTTTCCATTTCAAAAAGCATCGTCGAAAAAATGGGCGGAAGCATTCACGTAGAATCCGAACTCGGCAAAGGCGCGAAATTTGTTTTTACCGTAAAACTGCGCCGCAGCAGTGAAAATCTTTGCTCGGAAAAAACCGAAACGCACGCACTGAAACCCGGCGAGTTCAAAGGAAAAAAACTTCTTCTTGCCGAAGACATCGACATTAACCGCGAAATCGTAATCGCCCTTCTCGAAGAAACAGGCATCGTAATCGACTGTGCCGAAAACGGTGAAATCGCCCTTCAAATGATTAAAGCCGACCCAAATAAATACGACATCGTTTTCATGGACGTTCAAATGCCAAAAATGGACGGTAAGGAAGCAACACGGCATATACGCGCGTTTTTCATCACCGAACCGCCGCGCAAGCATCTGCCGATAATCGCACTTACCGCAAGCGTCTTCAATGACGAAATCAACACTTGCCTCGCCGCAGGCATGGACGGACATCTCGGCAAACCGCTGGATTCCGACAGACTGGCTGAAACCCTGCGAACCTGCCTCGGGAGCTGATTATGCGTAACAAAAATGTTTGGATTATCACCGCTGTTTCGCTTGGTGCTTGCATTCTGCACGCCGCAATGCTGCACTCGCCGATTAATTCTTACTTATATACATCCTTTTTAAAAGTCGCGTTTTGCATTTTAGCTCCGCTGATTTATTTTAAAATCAAAAAAGAGAATTTCATAAAAAATATTTTCGCCAAGGGCGATAAAAAATATTTAAAACTCTCACTCGCCTTAGGCTTCGGAACTCTCGCCGTTATGCTAATCGGATTTTTGATTCTGCGTCCGTTTTTCGACGACGCAATGATTGTCGATTCGTTCGCGACATTCGGAATTACACAAAGCAATTTTATCGTGGTTTTTATCTATGTTATTCTCATCAATGCTCTCATGGAAGAAATCTTTTTCAGAGGTTTTGTCTTCATGACACTCCACCGCCTTAATGTCAAACGCTATGCACATATCTATTCCGCACTGCTGTTCTCCGTCTACCATGTAACCATACTGAGCAACGCCGTTTCGCCCGCAATCTTTGTCTTCTTCGTAACAGGTCTCGCCGCCTCCGGCTTGCTTTTCAACTTCCTCACCATAAAATGCAAAAACATAATAGGCAGTCAAATTGTTCATGTTTGCGCAAATATCGGAATTAATTTATCATTAGCGGGTGTTTTGTTGGGCATTATATAAGGAAAATATTCATTCAAAAATATAAGGAGTCGAAAAAAATGAATTTAAACGAATTGCGTGGAAGAGTTGACGAGATTGACGAGAGACTTTTGCAAATTTTCGAAGAGCGAATGAAAGCGGTGTCTCAGATTGCGGAGTTGAAGAAGGCGGAGAAACTTCCGGTTTTAGACAGGGGGCGCGAGGAAGAAAAGCTTAATGCGATTTCCGAGAAGGCAAGTGAAGAGACGAAAAAATATGCGCGTATTCTGTATAGTACGCTGTTTAATTTAAGCCGCAAGTATCAGCACGCGGCGTTGCGTGACGGCGCGACGAAGTTGCAGGAGTATTCGTCGGCATTGGTTAAGGAAATCAGTGAGGCGAAGAAAAGTTATTCGTCGAAGGAAATGCCTTCGACTACGATGGTTGCGTGTCAGGGCATGGAGGGTTCTTTTGCGGAACTTGCGACGGAACGGTTATTCAAGCAGTCGCCGGCGATTCAATATATGAAGACATATGACAGCGTTTTTGCGGCAATTGAAAACGGTTTTTGCGATTACGGGGTTTTGCCGCTTGAGAACAGCACGGCGGGTTCTGTAAACAAGGTTTATCGCGTGATGCAGAATCATAATTTTAAAATTGTCCGCAGTATTCGGCTGAAAATTGACCACTGCTTGGTTGCGCCTAAGGACGTTAAGCTTGAGGATATTCGCGAGGTTGTTTCGCATGAGCAAGCGTTGGCGCAGTGCGATGTGTATTTGAATAAATTGAATGCAACGCAAACGCAGTTTAATAACACCGCCGCCGCCGCCGAGATGGTTGCGAACAGCGCGCGCCGCGATATTGCGGCGATTTGCTCGCAGCGCGGAGCGGAGCAGTATGGTTTGGAAATTTTGGCAAGCAATATTCAGGACAACGCAAATAATTTTACGCGTTTCATTTGCATTTCAAAAAATTTGGAAATCTACGAAGGCGCGAACCTCACCGACATGATTCTTACGTTGAAAAACAAACAGGGTTCGCTTTTCGAAGTAATGAAAAAAATAAACGGTCTCGGCATCGACTTGGGCAAACTCGAAAGCCGCCCAACCGACAGCGACGAGGATTTTATGTTTTATGTAACATTCAAAACCGCCGTCAATGACGAGCTTTTCGCGCTGATTGACGCGCTCGCGTCGCTTTGTAAAGATTTCGAATATCTCGGCAGCTATACCGAAGTCATATGACTTGCGGTTTGCTCGGGCATAAGCTCGCGCACAGTTATTCGCCGGCGATTCACGCGGAGTTCGGTGGGTACGAATATGAATTATTTGAAATCGAACCGAAAAATCTCAAGGATTTTTTCGCAAACAAAAATTTTCACGGAATAAACGTAACCATTCCGTACAAAAAAGCAGTAATGGAATTTTGCAATGAAATTTCACCCGTTGCGCAGGAAATCGGAAGTGTAAACACTGTTTTGCGTCGCCCTGACGGAAGTTATTTCGGCGACAACACCGACGCTGAGGGCTTTTTGAAAATGACAAAATTTTTTTCCGTAAAAGGAAAAAAAGTTTGCATTTTCGGAAGCGGCGGAAGCAGTTTAAGCGTGTCATATGTAATGAACCGGCTCGGCGCGTCAGAGATTATCGTTGTATCGCGTCAAAACAATAATGCCGAATTTTTGGCGCACCACAAAGACGCGGCTGTTTTGGTAAACTGCACTCCCGTCGGAATGTACCCGGATGTTGATGAATCACCTGTTTCGCTTGATATTTTTACAAAACCCGAAGGCGTTCTCGATTTAATTTACAATCCTGCGCGCACGCGTCTTATGATAGACGCGCAGGAACGCGGTATCCCGAACATCGGCGGATTAACAATGCTTGTAGGTCAAGCGGCGGTTTCGTCGGAAATTTTCACCGGGCGTGTTATCGGCGAAAATGAAATTGCGTCCGTTGTAAAAAAACTTCGTCGGGAAACGGAAAACATTATTTTAATCGGAATGCCGGGCAGCGGAAAAACCACGCACGCAAAAATTATTTCGGAAAAACTAAATAAGACTTTTATAGATACCGATGAAGAAATCATGAAACTTTGCAAATGCGCAATCCCCGAAATTTTCGCAAGCAAGGGCGAAGCGTTCTTCCGCGAAAAAGAAGCGGCGGTTATTGCGGAGTTCGGAAAAAAATCAGGTTTGGTAATTGCAACCGGCGGCGGCGTGGTAACACGCGAAGAGAATTTCCTCCGGCTTCATCAAAACGGTGTCATTATTTTCACGGAACGTGACATCAACCTTCTTTCACGCGAAGGACGCCCTCTTTCTCAGGGCGATTTGACAAAAATGTACGAAAATCGTCTTCCTATGTATCGCCGTTTTGCGGACATCACCGTTTCGGCAGACGGCAATCCCGCGCAGGTCGCGCAAAAGATTCTGGAGGAAATCTATGCGAATTATTGTAATTAACGGTCCAAACATCAATCTAATCGGAATACGTGAGCCGGAAATATACGGCAAAGACGACTATGCCGCGCTGGAAAAATTAATTCGCGAAACCTGCGCTGCCGAATGCATTGAGGTCGATATCTTCCAATCCAATCACGAAGGCGTAATCGTCGAAAAAATCCAGCAAACGCTCGGGCATTACGACGGAATCGTAATCAACCCCGCCTCCTACACCCACACAAGCATCGCAATTCTCGACGCACTGAAAGCCGTCGGTCTAACCGCCGTCGAAGTCCACATCTCCGACGTCTGTCGCCGTGAACACTTCCGCCAAACATCCTTCGCCGGCTTAGCCTGCGTAAAAACAATTACCGGTCAGGGAATCGACGGCTATCGCCAAGCGATATTGTACTTAAAGGAATATTTGTTTCATTTTTAATGCTGCATCGCCAATTAAGAAGGAGGGGATGGCGTTTACTCTTCGTCATTTTCCTTCTCTTTCTCATTTTCCTCAACAGTCATTTCCAATTCATTAATTTTTTTCTTATCTTTTGCGTGGCGTTCTATGTCGTTTAAGATTGCCTTCAATCGTTCGTTTTTGTATGCTTCAAGATGAGTTTCGATTTCGGAGAGTTTGGCGAGTTTCAGGCGGGTGTAGGTTTCGATTGCTTCGATGGTTTCGTGTTCGATTTTTTCCATTTGGGTGGCGCGTTGTTTTTCGGCTTCGAGTTTTTGTGAGGTGATTGTGCGTCGAAGTTCGAGCAGGGTTTCGGTTGAATCGGAGATGTCGGCGGCGAGTTTTTCTTCATTGGTTTTGGATTTTGTTTCGATTTCATTTATACGTTCTTGGACGATTTCAAGCCGCGTGTTGCAGAGTTGTTCTACTTCGGCGAGTTTGTCGTTTGACATTTTTTCGAGTTTGAGTTTGCGTTCGATTTCGGCGGATTTTAGGAGTGCGTCGTTTTTTTCTTTGATTTTCATTGCTTCAGTGCGAAGGGCTTCGATTTCGTTTTCGGCGGCGAGCTGGGTTTGCTTTATTTTGCGCAGTTCGTCTTCGGCGGCGGCGATTTCCTTGCGGCAATCGTCGAGTTTGGCGTTGCGTGCGTTTTCGAAATGGCGTGATTTTTCCAAATAGGCTGCTTCGAGTGCGGTGATGCGTTCGGAGCGAAGCTCTTCGATTTTTTGAAGTTTTTCGAGAGAGAGTTCATCAATTTCTTTTAAACGCTCGGCGCGAATGTTTTCGAGCTGAACTTCGTTTTCGGCGCGTTGGCGGTCGAATTTTACCTCAAGTGCATTTATCTCGCCTAACACGGCGATTTTTTTTGATTCGACTTCGGCAAGTTCTTTCTCGGCGGCGGAAAATTCCGCGTGTTGGCGACTTTTTTGGTCTGCCATTTTTTTAACGAAATCGACGGCGGCGGCGGCTTGGTCTTCTTCTATTTTCATTAAAGACTCCGCGCGTGCGGCTTCGATTTCTTTTTCCATATCGGAACGCATTTTTTCGATGGCAAGCAGATTATCCGATTTCTTTTTTTCGTATTCGTAACCGAGAAGTTTTATTTCGTCCAGAATTTTTTGTTTTTCCGTTTGAAATTTTAAAATTTCCTTTTCCCACTCGCGGCGTTCCTCAGAAATTTCGATGCGAAGCGCGCGTTCCTGTGCGCGGTGGGCGTTGGCGGCGTCTTCTTTTTCCTTTTCAATTTCGGCAAGAAACTGCTCACGTTTTGCGTCAATTTCAGCGAGTTGAGTTGTTCTGATGCGAAAGAGTTCCGATTGAAGCTTATCTTGTTCGATTTTTTTTGTGCGTTGCAAATCTTCTATTTCGTCCAAAGCTTCCTTTTTTTGACGTTCGAGGTCTTCCATTGTTACGGAATGGGCTTTATTTATTTTCTTTAAACTTTCCTCGCGCTCCGCGCGCGTGCGCGAAAGAAAGACTTCCTTTTCTTCAATTATACGGGTTTGCTCGTGTTTTGCGTGTTCCTGCGTTTCACGGATTTGCTCTTTTAAACGCTCGGTTGTTTCTTCAAGCTCGTTTTTGCCTTTTAACAAAAAATTTATTTCGCCTTGAAGCTGTTTGATTTGCGAAGTATTCTCGGCGGTTTTTAATTCGTGAAGGCGCGAAATTTCGCCGCCGAAATTCTCAACGGACGAATCGCGTTCCGCGCGAAGCCGTTTTATTTCCGCCGACAAATCGTCGATTTCCTTTACAAGAATTTCCTTACGCTCCACGGAATTTACGAAATCGCCGTCCTTTTCCTTCATCGCGATTTCGGCTTCTCTGCGCTCTAAAGAAGCGCGAAGCTTATCAAGCTCCGCGCGTTCTATGCGAATTTTTTCAATTCCCTCTTCTACAAGTCTTGCCTGAGAACTCGACATTACCTGTCCTTCTTTCTCATTGTAAAGATTTGACCCCTGTTTCTGATATCTGCCTGTTTTTTCATTTCGCCGACTTGGAAATTTGTTTCCAAAATGCATTTTTCGCACATGCGACCTGTGATAATCGGCTTTCCGCATTGGCTACATGTAAATTCACCCTTCATCCCAACGCCTGCCTGAATGCGTCCGTCCTTGACATATTGCATGATACGCTTAACCGTAACTTCGCATTCTTCCGCGACTTCTTTTACCGATTTATCCGGGTTTTCTTTTACAAAATCGCGAACCTTATCAAAAATTTTTTCCTCGTCCTTTACACATGGCGGACAAATTGATGAACTCGTTCTGTGAAAAAGCTTTCCGCAACGCGGGCAATTTACAAAATCCATATAAAACCCTCCTCTATTAAGCGTTAAACAAATCCTATCACATTTTTTACATTTATTAAAGTGGGGGTTGCCATTTCGTTTGCCTTTGCCGCGCCTCTTGAGGCGATGGCGTCGAGCTCGGCGATGTCGGACATAAGACGCGCGTGTTCTTTTTGGAACGGAGCAAGTGTTTGCGCCACAGCTTCGCCAACTGCGAGTTTAAACGCGCCGTAACCTTTGCCCTCGAATTCCGCTTCGCATTCTTCGATTTTTTTATTTGTAACGCAGGCATAAATTGTTAATAAATTGCTGATGCCGGGTTTTTCTTCCGAAAATTTTATTGTGTTATCCGAATCCGTAACCGCGCGTTTGAATTTTTTAATAATTTCATCGGAAGAATCGGAAAGATAAATGCAGTCGTTTGAATGCTCGTCCGACTTTGACATTTTCGCCGACGGATTTTGCAGACCCGTAATCCTCGCACCGACAGGCGGAACAAACGCTTCGGGAATCGTAAACACATCGCCGTAAATTTTATTAAAACGCTCGGCAATATCGCGGCAGATTTCCAAATGTTGACGTTGGTCTTCGCCAATCGGAACAAGATTCGATTGAAAAAGCAAGATATCCGCCGCTTGAAGCACGGGATAAGTGTACAAGCCCGAATTGATATTCTCCGTATTTTTCGCGGATTTATCTTTGAATTGCGTCATGCGGTTCAGCTCGCCTACATAAGTGTAACAATTTAAAATCCAGGAAAGCTCCGCGTGTGCGCTCACATGCGATTGATAGTACAAAATATTTTTTTCGGGGTCGAGCCCGAGCGCGATTAACCAAGCAAGCATATTGCGTCCGTTTTCTCGCAGAACAGCCGGGTCAATGCGAATCGTAATCGCGTGTAAATCCACAACGCAGTAAAGGCAATTGTACTGCGAAGAAAGACCTTCCCAATGCGTAAGCGCACCAAGAAGGCTTCCTAAAGTCGGTATTCCTGTCGGTTTAATTCCGCTGAAAATTATTTTTTTCACGCCATATAACTCCTATCATTATTTTCGTCGATGTATTCGTTTGCCTGTCCGTCGCGTCCGTAGGTTAAGCCGGTGTAAACCTTTGGCGCGGCGGCTTCGGCGGCTTCAACGACGGGTGTTTTATCCAAAACATCACGCCAGCCGACAAGCAGCGTTTCCATTAATTCCGCGACTTCTTTTAAAGCGGAACAAGCCGCTTCCGTGTCCGCCGAAAAAATGACATCGCAAAGCAGCTTGTAAGAATATTTATAGATTTCATAAAAGTCATGCGAAAGCGGAATTTCAAAATCGAGCGCTTGAATTAATTGTTCAAGCCCGTCCTTTGCCTTCGCAATCAAAGCGCGAAAATTCTCCGTATTTTCTTTTTGCGCAACGGCTTCATTCAAAAAATCGATGATTAATTCAAAGTTAATAACCACCAGCCCCGCCGGAGACGCCTGCGAAATTCGCATTAAATATGCAGATTTATCCATAACGGCTTATTGCAACAACTGAATAATCTGTTGCGGGCGTTGATTAGCCTGCCCGAGCAACGCCATCGCGGCTTGGAACATTACATTGTACTGCGCGTATGCCGTCGTCTCACGAGCCATGTCCGTATCCTGAATGCGGCTGCGTGAAATTTCTGTATTCTCGGCGGCGACAT
>JAIRVD010000378.1 GCA_031254075.1 Clostridiales bacterium | reverse complement strand
CCCGTTCCTTTCTCTTTAACACCCTTTCTCAGACGCTTAACTTGCCGCTCGCTTATTCCCAGCAATTCACTTGCTTGTGCCACACTTATTTTTCCGTCTAAACTATCTCGGACAATTTGCTGCTTTCTCGCCACTCGTTGCTCGGTTTATTTTTTTATCCATATTTCATTTTATTACATTGCGTGACATTTTCGCGTAGCGTTTATTTAGGTGACATTTTCGCTTAGCGTTCACATTGATTCAATGGCTAACTTGAAAATTCCTGTGTAATGGCTTAAAATGGCGTTAAGCAAAGTATGAATCGGATGAAAAAGAGGAGTTATAATGCACAATAATTTTATGACCGAATTTATTAAACAGCACGTTTATTTCCTTTTGGGAGGGACGTGCATTATTATTGTGGGAATAATTTACATTGTGACCCGTAATTCCGGTGCGGAAGTTATTCGGGATGGTGAGATTATTTTCAGCGCAGGTGGTGAGATGGTTTCCGACGCGGTTGAAAATAATATTTATGTACATATTACGGGTGCGGTAAATAATCCCGGTGTATACGAATTACCGAAAGGCGCACGGGTTAACGACGCGTTGGAAATGGCTGGCGGCGCAACCGACGACGCGAACTTGAGCCATACCGGGCTGAATCTCGCCGCTGTTTTGCAGGATGAAATGAGGATTATCATCCCCGCAAGCGGCGAGGAAGATGCCGTCGTTATTCCATCGGAAATCGGAACGGCAAGCAATACTGTAAGCGGCGGTATGGTAAACATCAACACCGCTTCGCTTGCCGAGTTGCAAACGCTTTCGGGAATAGGCCCCGCGCGGGCGCAAAGTATAATAGATTTTCGCAACGCCAACGGCAATTTTTCTTCCGTTGACGAATTAATACATATCACCGGAATCGGACAGGCTACGTTAGACAGGCTGCGTCCGAGTATTACGGTTCGCTGAGTCAAACCGACTGAAACGTCGGCAATGAATAATGATGCATCAATTCGTCGGCTTGCTCAAGGGTATAGCCTTTGTTTATGCAGAAGATTACGATGGACTCGCGGCGGACTTTTGAGCGGAGCGGAGCTGTTCCGCCGAGGGTGAGCAGGCGATTTGTTTCATCCAAATTTAACTTCAATCCAAAAGCCAATCTGAGCAGAATATCTTTTCGCGGAGCGTTTCGCCGTCCGCTGAAAAGATTGTGCGTGTACGGAATGCTTACTCCGCTGTCTTTGGCGAGTGTTGCGATATAGGTGTCGTTACGGCGCAGTAATTCTTCCAGATAATTTTTAAACGCGTTATCGTCAAACGCGTTTTCGTTTTCTTGGATGAACGCGCCTATGTCATCGTATTCCTTTAGTTTGTTTGTCAGCTCCTCGGTGTTCACGGGGCATCACTCCTTGCACATCGTATATTACATGTTAAAATATTTTTCGGCAAATAAAAACCGTTTGGGGTGAAAAATGACCGGCATTGATGAATATATTCTTTCGACACTGGAAGAAACGGCAATTATATCGCAAAAGGACGGTTATTCAGTCTCCGTGGTAAAGGATTCGGTTGACGACGCGCTGTATATAAAGAAGCAGTTTGAAACGACGAAGGGAATTAATATCTACAAGTCGTTTTTGTATGTTGAGCATAAAAATCTGCCGAAAACACTCCGTGTTATAGAATGCGGGACGGGTTTTGTTGCGATAGAGGAATATATTCACGGCATAACGCTTAAAGCTGCGATTGAAAGACAGCCGATGTCTGTAAAACAAGCGATTGACTTTGCCGTAAAAATTTGCGATGCGTTGGAAATTCTACATAATTTAAATCCGCCGATAATTCACAGAGATATTACGCCGTCGAATATCATGCTTATGTCTGACGGCGGCGTAAAGCTGATTGATTTCGACGCGGCGAAGGAATACAAGCCCGACGCGACAAAAGATACGACAACGCTGGGAACAAGAGCATATGCCGCGCCCGAGCAATTCGGCTACTCGAAAACGGATGCTAAAACAGACATCTACTGCTTGGGTGCAACAATGTATCATATGATTACGGGCAGGCCGTATGAAAACGGCAACGACGTTACGGAAATCTACAAAATCGGCGGCGTAATTATAAAATGCTTGCAGTTTGACCCGGCAAACAGATATTCAAGCGCATCGGCATTGAAAAAAGATTTGAAAAAAAATTCAAAGAAGCCTGTATTAATAATTGCGGCGGCGGCGGTATTGTCAGTGATTGCGATTTTCATCGTTGTTCAACTGACCGCGCCAAGCGAACCCGTCCCAGAGCCAATTGTTTTATCAAGCGTGACAAATGAAATCGTCTTTCACGATTTGATAATCACCCACAGCGAGGACATTCGGCAAGACATAAGGGGTGATGTGCTTCGGCTGAATTTTCCCGCGGAGGTTTACACGGCGGCAATGGTAGCAATCGCATACAGCTTTGACGCAACGGAGTTTAATATTTCACAAGCTGAAAAAATTATTTTCAACGATGTTACATCGGCGTTCGGAAATGCTTTCGAAGAAATATTGATAGGCGAAACCAGTATGGTTTTGGTTGATGGGCGTGCGGGCTTCATTGCCGAAATCAGCATGACGGGTGGAACGCACAATTTTGAAGGAT
>JAIRVD010000377.1 GCA_031254075.1 Clostridiales bacterium | reverse complement strand
CGGTTTTCGGAAGCGTTGGGTGAAAAAAGCGAAACATCCGCCGACGGCTTATGGAAACAGGCCGTAGACGCATTTAAAGACCAAACCCAACTGGCCGAAGAGGACTTTGCCGCGCTGGAAAGCCTGGGTAAAACCCTGGGTTATCTGGATAAACAGATGCAAATTAACGCCATACAGTTAACCCTGCGCTACATAGATACAAAAGTATCCGATTTACAAACCCATTGCGATAAAAATAAAAAAATGTACCGTCACCTGGGGGTTTTAGGGGGTTTGTTACTGGCGGTGATTCTATGGTAAATTTATACTATGAAAAATTATACGGAAATATGTTTTTGTTTGTCTGAAAATACCTTGGAAAATATTTTTTAAATCAGTATAATGTTTTCGGGAGAAAAGGAGGATGAAAAAAAATGCAAAAGGCGAAAGTATATGTAACATTGCGAGAAAGCATTTTAGACCCGCAGGGCAAAGCCGTGACGACAGGTCTGCATAAACTCGGTTTCGACGAAGTGCAAAACGTTCGCATCGGAAAATTTATTGAAATAACAATGGACGGCGGCGATGAATCGCGCGTGACGGAAATGTGCGAAAAGCTTTTAGCCAATTATGTAATGGAAGACTTCCGCATCGAAATGGAGCCGGGTAAATGAGGTGCGCGGTGATAATATTCCCGGGTTCGGGAACTGAGATATTTGCGGTTCGGGACCTTCTCGACTGCGGAATGGTAAATGTTTGGCATAACGAAACATCGTTAAGCGGCTACGATGTTATTTTTCTTCCCGGCGGAAGTTCTTACGGGGATTATTTGAGATGCGGCGCTTTGGCGGCGCATTCTGCTATTATTCCGGCAGTAAAAAAGGCGGCGGATGAAGGAAAATTAATTCTCGGCGTCGGCAACGGCTTTCAGGTCTTAACGGAAATCGGCTTGTTGCCGGGCGGGTTTCTGCGCAATCGCAGCATAAAATTTTCGTGCCGCTACACCAATTTAATTGTAGAAGACAATAATACGCCGTTTACTAATCTTTTCGAAATCGGCGAAAGCATAAAAATTCCCGTTGCGCACACGGAGGGTAATTATCACTTCGAGGAAACAGACAAAAGCCGAATAATTTTTTCATACGAATCCGACGGCGGCATCGCGGGAATCATCAACGAAAACGGAAATGTTCTCGGCATGATGCCGTATCCCGAACGCGCCGTTGATAAAATTCTCGGCAGCACGGACGGGCTGAGGCTGTTTGAATCCATACTTAAAAATCATCAGAGCAAAAACTGCTCTGCTCGGCAGGGGGCGGCTAATTAATGTTACCTACAGCAAATGACATTCGCGAAAAAAAACTTTACGCGCAAATGGGCATGACAGACGAAGAATTTTCCATGGTGGAAAATATTCTGGGGCGTTTGCCGAATTACACCGAAATCGGGCTTTTTTCCGTAATGTGGAGCGAACATTGTTCATATAAAAATTCAAAACCCGTGCTGAGGAAATTTCCGACAAAGGGCGAGCGCGTCTTACAGGGACCGGGCGAAGGCGCAGGCGTCGTGGATATCGGCGACGGGCTTGCCGTCGTATTTAAAATTGAAAGCCATAATCATCCGTCGGCAGTCGAACCATACGAAGGCGCGGCAACGGGTGTCGGCGGAATTTTGCGCGATATTTTCAGCATGGGCGCAAGACCCGTTGCTTGTTTAAATTCGCTCCGTTTCGGCGAACTTGACAATGCACGAACAAAATATTTATTCGAAGAAGTAATATCGGGAATCGCGGGCTACGGAAATATTGTCGGCGTTCCGACAGTAGGCGGCGAAATTCAATTTGACCCGTGCTATGCGTCGAATCCGCTTGTCAACGCAATGGGCGTCGGCTTAATCAAGCATCACGGAATTAAAAAGGGCATCGCGACGGGAATCGGAAATTCCGTTATGTATGTAGGCGCGGCAACCGGACGCGACGGCATTCACGGCGCAACGTTCGCAAGCACCGAGCTTGCGGATGATTCCGATAAATCGCGTCCCGATGTTCAAGCGGGCGACCCGTTTTTGGAAAAACTGCTTATCGAAGCATTTCTTGAAGTCATGAAAAACCCCGCGGTAGTCGGAATTCAGGATATGGGCGCGGCGGGATTGATTTCGTCGTCATGCGAAATGGCGTCTAAGGGCGGCACCGGCATCGAATTATATCTCGACACTGTTCCGCAACGCGACAAAAACATGACCGCGTATGACATGATGCTTTCCGAATCGCAGGAACGAATGCTGCTCGTCGTGAAACAAGGACGCGAAAATGAAATCGCGGAAATGTTTGCAAAATATGATTTAAACGCGGTCGTTGTCGGAAAAGTCACCGACGACGGGTTGATGAAAATTTTTCATAAAGGCGAACTTGCGGCGGAAGTCCCCGCCGACGCGCTTGCGAAAGCCGCTCCGGAATATCAAAAACCGTCACGCGAAGCGGCGTATTACCGTGAATTAAATTCGATGGATGCGTCGATTACCGTTGACGATTTTAATAAAACTTTGCTCGGGCTTTTAGCGCAACCGACGATTGCGAGCAAGCGTTGGGTTTACGAGCAATACGATTTCATGGCGCGCGCGAACACCGTTGTCGGTCCGGGCTCGGACAGCGGCGTAATTCGTGTTGCCGAAAATAAGGCGATTGCGATGACCACCGATTGCAACAGCCGCTATGTTTATCTTGACCCGTTTGTCGGCGGAAAAATCGCCGTTGCCGAAGCCGTGAGAAATATTGTCGCGAGTGGAGGCGTTCCGCTTGCCGTTACCGATAATTTAAATTTCGGCTCGCCCGAAAACCCGGAAATTTTTTGGCAAATAGAAAAATCCGCCGAAGGAATTTCTGATGCATGTGTCATTTTTGACACACCCGTAATCGGAGGCAACGTTTCGTTGTACAATGAACGCGGCGTTACCGCGATTTATCCGACGCCAATTATCGGAATGGTCGGTTTAATCGACGACTTGTCGCATATCACCACGCAGAAATTCAAAAACGCAGGCGATTTAATTTATGTAATCGGCGAAACTTTTGCCGAATTCGGCGGAAGTGAATTGCAAAAAATGACGCATGGAAAAATTTTCGGCGCACCGCCGAATATCAATTTAAATGAAGAAAAACGAATCGCCGACATCGTGCTTGACGCGATTCAAAAAAACTTAATCGCGTCGGCGCATGATATTTCGGAGGGCGGGCTTGCCGTCGCGATTGCGGAATGCTTGATTTCTTCCGATTACGGAAAAAATTCGTTTGCGCTCGGGGCGGAAATTTTTGCGACATCCGATAATCCTACCGCACTTCTTTTTTCCGAAAGCCAATCGCGTTTTGTTTTAAGCGTTTCGCCGAAAAACGCCGTCGCGTTTGAAGAACTCGCGGGCATTAAGCCAATCGGAAGTGTTACGAGCAGCGGAAATTTTTCTGCCGAAATAAACGGCGAAACATTAATAAATCTGCCCGCAAAAATTATGCACGACATTTGGGGAGGAACCATTGAATGCCTGATAAATCAATAAATCACGAGTGCGGTCTGTTCGGAATTTGGAAACATGACGAAGCCGCACGGCTTGCGTATTACGGATTGCACAGCATTCAGCATCGCGGGCAGGACGGCGCGGGCATTGTTGTGAAAAACGGCGACACTCTTACGCGCAAAAAAGGCGACGGACTTTTAACCGAAGCGTTCACGGGGGAAATGCTTGCGGATATGCCGGGAACATCGGCAATTGCGCATGTTCTGTACGCAAAAAGCGGCGCGAAAACTCACACCGCACAGCCGTTGCTGTTTCATTCCGAAACAAACAGTTTAGCCGTTTGCGACAACGGTTCATTCGTAAACTCGAAAAGCATTCGTCTGAAACTCGAAGAATACGGCAGCATTTTTCAAACCAACAGCAACTCTGAAATTCTTGCTCATATAATCAGACGCTCGCGCCGAACCAACTTCTTGGACGGATTGAAAATCGCGCTTTCGCAAGTGTACGGCGGTTTTGCCGTGCTTGTGATGACGCAGGACGGTATGTATGCCGCCCGCGACCGCCGAGGATTGCGACCGCTTGTTATCGGAAAACTGGGCGATTCATACATCGTCGCAAGCGAAACCTGCGCATTCGACACCGTTGGCGCAACATATGTGCGCGACGTCGCACCGGGAGAAGTTGTTACAATCGACGATACCGGAATGAAATCGGAATTCTACACAAGCGACAGAGATTTAAATGTCTGCGGAATGGAATTCATATATATTTCGCGCCCGGATTCAAGTATCGAAGGCGTAAATGTTCACACGTCGCGTAAAAACGCGGGCAGAATTCTCGCGAAAGAATCACCCACCAAAGCCGACGTCGTCATCGCTTCGCCCGACACGGGCATTTCAGCCGCAATCGGTTACGCGGAAGCACTCAGCATCCCGTATGAAATTGGGCTAATCAGAAACCGCTACATCGGACGAACCTTTATCGCGCCTTCGCAAAACCTTCGCGAACAAGGCGTTAAAATGAAGCTTTCCGCCGTCCGTTCCATTGTGGAAGGAAAATCCGTTGTTTTGGTAGACGATTCAATTGTTCGCGGAACAACGGTTAAACATATCGCTAATTTATTAAAAGAAGCCGGCGCGAACGAGGTACATATGAAAATTGCTTCGCCGCTTTTTAAATACGCCTGCTATTACGGAATTGACCTGCCCTCTCCAAAAGAATTAATCGCACATAAACGCACCGTCGGTCAAATTGCCGAACTTGTCGGAGCCGATTCCGTCGCGTTCATTAGCGAAAAAGGGCTTGCGGACGCCATCGGCATCTCACACGCAGGAAAATGCCGCGGCTTATGCATGGCTTGCCTTAACGGCGATTACCCAACGCATTTACAGGATTTCGCGGGAGTAGAAGTAGAGGAGGACTAACATGTCTGTTAATTATAAAAACGCCGGCGTGGATATTCACGCCGGCTATGAGGCTGTTGAGCGCATAAAAAAGCATGTTGAAAGGACGAAAATTCCCGGTGTGCTCGGCGGGCTTGGCGGTTTTGGCGGACTGTTTGAATTGGCGGGTTATAAATATGACGAGCCTGTTTTGGTAAGCGGAACGGACAGCGTCGGCACAAAGGTTATGTTGGCATTCGCAATGGACAAACACGACACAGTAGGCATTGACGCTGTTGCGATGTGCGTAAACGATATTATCTGCG
>JAIRVD010000368.1 GCA_031254075.1 Clostridiales bacterium | reverse complement strand
CATAATATAAATAATCTGCTGTTGCTCTGCAAGCGCGAAGCAACGCAGAAAACAATCCTACCATTCATTGTAACATACCCCAACACCGCAAATAAAGAACGAATATTTTATTACATGTCCAACAAGGTACTTTATCATTATTGCGGTAATGAGCAGTTACCTTTCTTGGTCTAAGCCCTTGCTCCTTTTCAATTTTACGTGCTGATTGTACAAGTTATTGTAGTTTTGCTCCCAACGCTTGGCTTCGCTTTTTTTGGCTTGTAAGCTGTGAGAGTAAATCTTTTTTCTGCCGTGTGTTTTGCGCTCCCTCCACCGCTTTCGTTCGACGAAAGCGTAAATTTAATCGGGCAACGAATTGATATGTATTATAAATCAGGATATTTTTCAGCCAACCCCGAGTTTCCGGGAATATTCGTTGAAGGCGGACGCAACAGCACATTCAGCGGCGAATATTGGACAATCGAAAACGGCGAGTTTATTTCCGAGCCGCTGTGGACTAACGTATACAATATTGATTCGAGAGAAATGCACTATACATGGTTATCCGATAATAGCAGTCTCTTCGGCGTGGACGCAGGCGATGAGGTTGAGTTTTTTCAAATCAGCGAAGAGAGTATCAAAATACATATAGAGCGACGAAGCAGATAAGCACTTGATAAATGTGTGTATATGTGATAATATATGCCTATTTATGACAAGAAGGTGCCGATTATGCAAAATTATAAGCCGAATGAGTTTGCGAAAATGCTTAATGTGAGCGTAAAGACGCTTCAAAGATGGGACAGAGAAGGCACGCTGAAGGCGTTTCGCACGCCTACCGACAGGCGTTTTTACACGAATGAGCAGTACGAAAGTTTTATTAATGCGGATAAAGCGAGCGGCGTAAAAATTCAAACAAAGTCGGAAGACGGCGAAACGGGTAAGTTTGTCGTCGGCGATGAATTGCAAAATATATGCGCGGGAGCTTTGAATTTTGAGAGGCGCGACGCATATAACGAAGCCGAGGCGTTCGTTAATCGAAATACATTGAGAACGGTCGGGATTGTGTATGGTATGCGAAGCACGGGAAAAACCGTAATTCTGCGTCAGCTTGCCGGGCGTGAAGAATTTTTGGCGCAATCGGCTTATTTGACGCTTAATTACGGTGAGCATTCTATCACCGAAATATATAAATGGATTGGAAATTTAATTAAAACGGGAATTAAATATTTCTACATAGACGAAATAACTTGGGCAGACGGCTTCGTTGATATGGCGATGGAGCTTGCCGATGTTTGGGCATCGTATGAGGGTGTGAAAATAATGTTATCGGGAACGGATTCGCTTGCGTTTACATTTGCGAAGCAAGAGTCGCTGCACGGAAGATACGAGCAGTTTTCGACAACGCAAATGAGTTATCCCGAATATTTGCGCATAATAAAAGGCAATACACTTGATTTTGTTTTATTGAAGGGCAATATTCTTGATTATGTACATTGCGGAGGCGTGTTTTGGAAAAAAACGCGTCCCGGACGGGACGAGTATACGGAATATTTGGAATCCGGTGTTGTGTGGAATATTTATAATTCAATTTTAAACACGCGACGCAAAACAATGCTCGGCGAAGAAATAAGATTCGTTTCACTGAAAGAGCTTTTTTCGATTTGCAACGGCATTTGTAATTGTGTTGCGGCGCAATATTTATACACACATGCGCAAGACGCAGGTGGCGAACCGCTTGTAAACGCGCTTGATACGGTTTTGCAGAATTGCGGAATTGCCATTCCGCCCGCAGAAGCAAGCGGAATTTTTCCTCCCGTTTTCAAATCGGAAACAAGCGTTTATGAAAAAGAAAAAGTTGACTCGGTAATCGAAATAATGCGTAAAATCGAATTTTTAACAGATATCGAAATTCATTCTGAAAGCGGCACAAAAATTATTCCGATGTTTGCCCAAACGAGCGTTGCGCACGAGTTTGCTTATTCTGCTTTAAGGGCTGTGTTAAAAAGCCAAACTCCGCGAAATTTTGAATTGCTAAATTTCATCGAAGAATATATAGACGGAGAATTGCTTGACTCGGCGTGTATTTTGACATTCGGAAAAGACTATCTCTCCGTTTCAAAGTATCGCTCGAATGCGGGCGACGATGAAATTGATATTGTGGCTTTTGACAACCGCACGCACATTCTTTATCTGTACGAAATTAAACGCGGATTAAAAACGAAAACCGAATATGCAAAGCATTTGAAAAAGAATTATCTCGTTGAAGCTTTGCTGGAAAAATACGGAACAACCGACGTTAAAAAAGCGGTGCTTTATCGCGGCGACTATACCATTCCGCCGAAAAACGATATTCCGTATTATAAAATTGAGGATTATTTGGCTACATATTTATAGACATTAACCAATAGCCGTGGTCGCCGCGTTTTGCGGTGTCGTTTTTGTTGGTTTTGAATTTGGTGAAGCCGAGGCGTTTTGCTTGCGGGCGAAGGTCGGGGGTGTATTCGCCGGGGACGCCGATGATGTATTGTTCACCGTTTGCGGATAAACCAAGAATGAGATGACCGTAATTAGCGTAGGCGGCACGGACGAACGGTTCTTCAAGCAGCAGCGAGCGATTATTCGGCAACGGAACGCCGTCTGTTATTGTAAGCTGCACCCATTTGATTTCGCGGTCGAATTTTTCAAACGGGAAAAATTCATCTTTGTTTTGGAAAATTGATTCGACTGCAAGCATGTTTTCCATGCGCTCGGGGGAATTTGCAATTGTTTCGTCATTTAAATTGCGCAGCGATTCGTGAAATTCTTGCACGAATTCCTTGCGAATCGGCTTCGCGCCCTTTGGTTTCCGTGCGCGAGGCGCAGGCGGGGCGGAACGAACGGACTCGGGTTCCGGTGAAGGTTCGGGAACTTCCGGCTCGGGAGAAGGTTCCGCAATAATTTCAGGCTGAATAATCGGTTCAACGATTTGCTCAACCACCGGTTCGGGTTCAATAGCCGGTTCAATAATCGGTTCAACAACAGCTACAACCGTCGGCTCAACCGCCG
>JAIRVD010000350.1 GCA_031254075.1 Clostridiales bacterium | reverse complement strand
TAATTTCCACAAATAAAAAACACGGAAAAATCTTTTGAATTATCTTTTTCCGTGTTTTTTCGTGTAGTTATTGGACTGACGTGGTTTTCATTAAATTCGACTTGAATTTTTCTTTATTTTCGGTATCTCCATATGCTAAATCAAGAATAAACGCTCCGATTTGCTTTTTCGTGCCTTCAATCAAATTGATGCCTACAAAACGTCCTTTTACGCCGCTGTTTAAATTTATATGAAATTCATGGATTAAATTGTCGATTAGCCGCATTTTTTCGGCATATCCTTTTGCGCGAGACCAATTGGTAATGAATTCGCCAAAAATCGCCGCCGCTCCGCCATGCGGCATATTTTCCGTGCGGAACGATTTCATATAATCGCGGAATATATATTGATGCCCGCATGTACATATCATTAAACCGGTTCGTGTCTTTGCCTGTAAAATTTCTCTGCAATTATGACATTTTAGTTTTCCCTCATCTTTTAACCTGCCCTCATCCCTGCCTTGCAAACAACGTGCGTATAAAGTGTATCCGACTTCGTCCGCAAGCTCCTCATCTTGAATTCCCATCGCGTCTTTTTTATACAGCCTTTTTAAAATTTCTTTCCTTAGCTTAGGCGACCAACGAAACTTGTTAAAACGCTCACTCTCAATTACATCGGAAAGCGCGTTCAACTCATCTTGGTCTTTTTCTCTGCGTTTTTGTACGCGGTGCTTCTGCTTTTCAATTTTTTCCGCAACAGTAAGCGCAAGTCGCTCTTTATAATCATTGTACATTGAAGCGGCTGTTTCAATGGCTTTTTTCAAACTTGCTTCATCGCTAACCCTAAGTTCCTGTACATAAAACGCGCCGTCCTGCATTGATACTTGATTAATCAAATTTATATTGTAGCGTCCGAACGAGTACACCCATCCGTATGTTTCGGTGTATTTGGGCGGCTTACAGCCCGCATTACACTCGCGAGACAAATAACGTGAAAATTTTTGATACAACATGCCGACATTTTCAGGTAAAAATGACATGATTTCATTGATTCCGGGGCGGTTTGCTCTGCCCTTTCCGTAAAGCGACTTCCATTAAAACAGAGTGTGTTTTGCACTTTCTGCCGAACTCATTTGCTTCCCTCCGGATTATTTAGCGAATAACTACCGCTCTGTTAACATCATCCCAGTCAACTGTTGCGTTTAAGACTTCGCCGACGAAGCGTGCGGGAACGAAGGTGCGACCTTCAACGATTACGGGTGAACCCATGCCGTCCGGCAACGGAACGTCGATTGTGAGGTTAGTGGTTGCGCCGCCGCGAACAAGGGTTATTGTTTTCGTTGCGTCGTTCCAAGTGATTGTTGCACCGAGACCTTCGGCGATTGCGCGCAACGGAACCATTACGCGTCCGGAATCAATAAACGGAGCGGCATCGAGCGTTGCGGAGACTCCTCTGTTTGTGTAATTCGACGAGCCGACGGTAAACCGCATGATTTCTTCACCGGCGGGAGCAGGTGTGACCGCCGGCGGAGCGGGCGTTACAACAGGCGCGGGTGTCGGCGCAGGCGTAACGGCAGGTGCGGGCGTAGCAGTAGGCGCAACGGTCGGCGCGGGCGTGGGTGTTGCCGCTCCCGCAGTGCAGTTACTGCATCCGTTGGCAGTGCAAATCGAGTTTGTGCCGTAGCGAATGCAAAGCTGGTCAACATCCGCGGAGCCCGAGCTTAAACTTTGTCCGCCGAATCCTTCAACGCAGAATGAAATCTCTGTAAGGTTAGAGGTTGCGGAGAAATGCGACCTGTTGCTTCCGTCAACGATTTCGCCGATATTTCTCCACGCGTCGAAGTGTGCGGAAAGATTTACCGTGCCGCTTGTGCGCGTGCCGTGACGCACACTGAAGATTTGCAGGAAGGTTCTTGTGCCGTCGATGGACGGTTGCTGAATTCTCCAAGATGTATAAATATCGTAAACTCCACCGTCTACTTCAATTGTTCCGTGATGAATATATCCGGAACGCGCACTGCCCCTGTTTCCGCCGGGACGATAGGTAATCCAGTTTTCCACAACATACCATTCAATCAGCGAATTTCTTGTCCAGCCGTAAAGCGTCAGATACGAAGTGTTTGTGCTTGTATGTTCCGCCGCGTTAAACATAACCGAAATATCGCCCATGCTGTCAATTCTCGGCGAGTTATTGTCAAATTTTCTGCCTACGCGGAACAGCGTATTAAACGTTTGGTTCCATGAGCAAGCAAACGTTCCGTTGTCGTAAATATCCATTTGCACGCCGCCCATGGTTCTCGGACCTGTGTTCGTCGTCTGCGTCCAAAGCTCAACATCCCAATTGCCGACTCTTCTTCTGGTGTTGCGGTCAAATGTTTGCGTAATCGTTCGTGCAAAAAAATCCGCAGGAAATGCCGCGAAAAGCATTACAAAGACAACTGCAAAAGCCGCAGTACGTTTGAAAAAACTACGATAAACCATGAGTAAATTCCTCCTAAAAAGCAGAGCGGTTTTTGCTCTGCTATGTTTTTTGACGGACAGATTTTAACACAAATGCAATGGAAGAAACACCCAAACGTACGTTCTAGCGGTCAATCTGCCATTCGTGTACATTTGCAAAAACATGGTCGGGCGCGGGGTTTAAATCAGAAGAAATTCGCGGGCTTGTAAGCACCGCGGAATGCCGAAACGCAAGCCCGATCACGGGAAGCTGTTCTGTGAAAATTTCTTGGAAATGGCTGACCGCCTGAATATGCGCGGCTTCCGTTGAAGCGAATAATATTGCGGCGTATGCGTTTTCCAAGATGGGGTCGTGCAGAAACATTTCGCCGCCGGTGAAAAAGATTTGCGCATCGGGCGCGAACGATAATTCCATTCCGCCAATATACAAATCAAAATCATGCGCGGCGATTCGCGCGAAATATTCTTCGGTCGGGATGACTTCCGCATTTGCGGAAAGCCCCGCGCTTATCAGGCTTTGCGCCAAACGACGGGCGATTGAGGCACGCTGAGGGTTTTCTTCGTTAGCAAGAATTACCAACGGCTCGTCCAATCGAATTGTTCCGAGCAGCGCGGCGGCGCGCGGCAGGTCGTATACGGGATTCAAAATTTCATCATCCGCCGCCCAATTGTACGGATGAATCGGCGTACCGCACCGCACCGCGTATGACAAATACAAACCGGCAACGGCTTCGTCGGCGTTAAACGCGTGCGCGATTCCCTGTCGCGTTAAAATATCGCGGAAAATATTTCTTCGGAAGTTAAATCCGATGAATTCAAAATACATTGCCGGAAAAATTTCGTACTCGGGCGAACGCGCACGCGTCCACTCCGTCAGCGGAAGCTCAATCGCATCAATTCGTCCGGTTTCAAACGCGTTGAAATCCGTTTCAATGTTTGGCAGAATCACAATCTCCGCTGTTTCGATTCTGCCGGGGTTAAAAGCATTTCGCGTCAGCGTCATCGAACGCATCGGCGTATATGCCGCAAACGCAAACGGTCCGCTTCCGAGCGGAGCCATGTTTTTTCCGCTGCGCGCGTTCGTTTCGCCGCTGTAATAATGCTGCGGAATTATCGGAAAATTCAAACAATATCCCGCCGAAACAGATGCGCGTTCAAAAATTATTTGAACCGTCCGCGCGTCAATCCTCACCGCCGACGCGATATTTTCAACTTTGTTTTTATAAATCGCCGAGTTTGGAGCGGCTCGCAAAAATTCAATCGAAAAAATTACATCGTCCGCAGTCACCGGCATTCCGTCGCTCCAAATCGCGCTTTCGCGAATCGTCGCGTTCACACTGCTGTAATCCGACGCAAATTCCAAATCCGCCAAAAATCCCGTTACGCGAAACTCATCGTCCAAAACCGCCAACGGCTCGAAAATAAGCCGCAAAATCCGCGCGACCGTTACATCTTCGTTCAACAATGGATTCAAAGTCATCGGCTGACGCATATGCAAACGCAATACTCCGTCGTCCATAACCGTTTGCGCATTTGCAATAATCGCCTCCGGCTCATCGTCGGGCTCATCAAAAATTTCCTCTTCTTCCGCAACCGAATGCGGTTGCCCCGACGGGCTTATTCGCTCTCCGCCGCAGGATGCGAGAATTAAAAGTAAAAAAAACAAAATATATTTATTCATATGCCTCTGCCTGTCACTCTTAGAATTAAATTATAAATATGCTGATTTCGCGCGACGCGGCGCAAATAATTATCCGTTTCGGGAAAAGGGATGGTATCGAGGGTTTTGCCGTCTTTCGAGTATTCCGGATTCGCCAGCCAAGAATTTACGTTTCCCTGTCCCGCGTTATATGCGGCGAGACCGAGGTCAATGTCGCCGTATTGATTCACCAGGCGATTTAAATAAAAACAACCGATTGCAATATTTATTTCGGGTTGCCAAACATCTTCCGGCGCGAAGTTTTCAATACCCATGTACCGCGCCATTTCTTCGGCGGTCGGCGGCATAATTTGCATTAAGCCCATTGCGCCGCTTCGCGAAACCGCGTTTTCGCGAAAACTACTTTCTGTTCGAATGACCGCGAGAATGAGGGACGGTTCGAGTTCGCCCGCGTTTTCATTAATGATATCTAAATGGCGCACGGGAAAACGAAT
>JAIRVD010000037.1 GCA_031254075.1 Clostridiales bacterium | reverse complement strand
TTCAGAATATCAATTGTTCACAGCGACGCGGGCAACGCAACTGCGTATGTCGCGGGTTCGTCGCCGTACACGTTTTACGCCTATGAGCAAATTGAAGCGTTGTTAAGAAACCGTAAAATCGCGTTTTTAAATTCACATGCGATTAACGCGCAGAAAATAGATTATATTTCGCCCGAAACAACTTCGGTGTGCATTGTTCCGCTCAGAAACGGCACTTTTTTCGGTTTCATTTTGCTTGAAAGTAATACGAATAATACATTATCCGAAGGAAAAGAGTCTATTTTATTACATATATCCGACTATATTTCCGATTGGCTTTCCAAAAAGGAATGGGAAACGGATAATACAGAATCAGAAAAAACGAAAGAAATTGCCGAATCCGATGGTTTGGATTTTATTTCAAGGATTAAAAAAATAAAATGCGTTGATGCCGACGCCGCACTTGAAAGAATGGGCGGGCTTGAAGACGCATATGAAAAAACGATAAGTATATTGGTTCGCCTGTTGCCCGACACTATTTGCAAAATGGATAAATATGTTGAGGAAGGAAGTCTGAAAGAATTCCGAATCGAAGTGCATGGCGTCAAGGGCGTTCTGCGAAATATCGGCGCGACAGAACCGGGCAATGACGCGGCAAATTTGGAAAACGCCGCAAACGAGGAAAACCAAGCACTGTGCGACGAATTATATCCGCCGTTTAAGAGTATGTTGGAGGCATTGGGGGAACAATTAATTGACGCACTTGAAGTTTCTGAAAGACCAAAGGAAAAAGTCGGCGCGGAAAAATTAAAAGCCGCAATAGAAGCCGCCACTATCGCTGTCGAAGGCTTTGACGCAATGGGCGCGTTGGATGCTCTTTCGCCGTTGAGGGATGTTTCGTTCACCGATGAAACCGACGAGTTGATTCGTCAGACAATTTTTGCATTGGAAGAGTTCAATTGCGGTTCTGCCGCAGAATATATACAAAAAATAAGTCAATTTATTTAGGAGGATTTTCATGCCAAGCCAGTATGTAAAAAAGATTAACTCATTGTTCCTTCCGTTCAAGGTAGACGTTGAAGCAATCCATTTGAGCGTAAACAGATACATCGACAGAATTGATTCGGAAACAGAACGCCTTGAACGCAGCTACAACAGCGGAAGTACAACCGAGTATTGCGGTGCGCTGACATCAATTCAAAACATGTTGCAAGCCATTAGCGCGAAACGCCACGAGGCGTATACCGTTACGCTGATGCGTTCGTCAGACCGTGGCGCGGACAATTACACCGGAAAAATTCTTCAACAGGCGATTGCGGATTTCATGTTGCTTTCAATTGAAATGCAAAAAGCGCAAAGCAACGCGCCTTCGATTTTAAACGCGAAAGTCGGCGCAGCGGAAAAAGCCGAAGAATCATCGCGCAACTTAACCGCCGTAATGCATTACATCGACGCGCAGGATTATGACCGCGCGGTAGATTTCGTTGCCGAAATAGCAAACCGAGGCACCAACGTAGGACGTATCGCCGAACTCATCAACAGCAAAGAATACCTTAAAGCATCCGAGCACGCTTCTGTTTTAAAGCGCGAGTACGAAGACATCGTTAACGCCGTTGCAAAGGAAAAGAGCAACAAAGCCGTTCTCGCTGTTGACGACCGCCCCGAAATCCTTACATCCATCAGCTCCGCGTTGCGTATGCATTTCAAAACACTCGGCGCGCCAAGCGGAAAAATCGCACTTGATATCCTCGGTCAGCAAGAAATCGGTCTCTTCATCCTCGACATCGACATGCCCGAAATGGACGGATTCACACTAGCGTCACGCATTCGCGGTACAAGCGGCTACGCCAACACACCAATAATGTTCCTGACCGCAAACTCCTCGCGCGAACGCATAATGAAGGCGATTAACCTCGGAGCGTGCGACTTCATCGTAAAGCCTGCGTATAACGAAACGATTCTGTCAAAAGTTAAGAAGTATATGGAATAGTCGTTGACAATATCTGTCGCGGGGCGCGTGAAGCGACCGCTTCACGCGCCCCGCGATTGTAAACTCGACTTTCTGCATGATACCGCAAAACAGTGGAGGCGGTAGATATTAAACATTTATTTATCGTTAACCCTGTATCTCAGAGAATTCGAGGCAGGGTTAATACGGTTATTTCCGGAATACATGAGTTTTTCAAGGGTTATCCGCATATGCGTTATGTCATCCATGTTACGAGATGGGAGATGGACGCGGTTTGTGTTGTGCGGCAGCACGCGAGCGGTGCGAAGGAAATGCTTCGTGTTCATGTGATGGGCGGCTCCGGAACTCTTGCGGAAGTTATCGGCAGTACGATTCGGTTGCCGAATATTCAAATTGCGGCGTATCCGATGGGCGGAGAGAATTCGCTGCTGAGGTATTTCGGCGAAAAAACGCATTTATTTAATTCGATAAGGAGTCAGGTGCTTTCGGAAACAACGCCGCTTGACTCTCTTTGTTGTGGGCACAGATATGGTGTTTCGCATATTGTAATCGGGTTTGAGGGCGTGGTGGGCAGAGAGGGATTGGCTCTTCACGAAAGAAGCCCGTATGTGCGCCATTACACCGCATTTCTGTTGGCTGTGTTTAAAACGATATTTAGCAGCAAGGTTTACGGACAGGAATATAAAATTAATTTGGACGGCAAAGAAGTTGAGGGCGAATTTATTTCGATTTTAGTTGCGAATGCGCCGTTCTACGCAAAAAAAATGCACCCCGCCGTTGACGCTCATCCGAACGACGGGGTATTTGACGTGTACCTGGTTAAAAGGATGTCGCGTTTGAAATTTTTGCTTTCGATGAGGGCGTATCTTTCGGGCAATCATAAAAAATTGGCGGATATTGTTACGCATTATACCGGCACGAAAATTTCGATTTCTTCAGATAAGACGATGTCATTGATTCTTGACGATAAGCCGTTTTTGGCGAAGTCGGCGGATATTGAAATTCTTCCGTATTCTGTTGACCTTGTGCTGCCCGGCGGAATTGATATTTCGAACATTCCGCGAGTGTATGCTGAGCCGAAGGGGGGACTGTTCAGATGAACGGATACAGTCATTCCGAACAGCTGAGTATTTTTCTTGTTTCGTCGTACATCGTTTTGACCGTTGTTTACGAAATCGCCGCAGGACAGGATTGGATTTGGCGTTTAGTTGTCGGGCTTGTTTCGTTGTCGGCGGTTATAATTCTTACGCGTCTTAACGTCAAGGGAAAACTCGAGCGTAATCTTACCGCGTGGGTTCTCCCGACTTTGTTAATGGCGAATCAAATATTTTATTCTGTTATTGTCGGCGGCGACAGAATTTTCTTTTGGGTTTTATTAGGCTGCTCGTTTTTGTGTTTGTCATATTTAAACAGGGGTGCTTTTTTAATATTTTTTTCGATTACTACTTTTTCGGCGGCTGTTATAATTTATGTTTTCGGGTTTCCGGTTCTTGGCGAGCATTCCGAAATGAGTTGGAATTCGGTTTCGTTTATTGCGTACGTTATTATGAACGCGTGCATGTATATAATATGTCTTTTTTCAATTGACCGTCGCCACCAAAACGAACTCACAGGGCAAATGTTTAACACTTACTTATCAATGACGCCCAGCGGAACGATTGTTATCAACGAGCGCGGACGCGTTAAATATATTTCGAATGTGATGCTTGAGCTTTTCGGAATTGACGATATGTCGTTCGCGCATGATATCGCGTTGCTGGATTTATGCGAAACCTTCGAACTGAAAATGTTGTTTCAGGAAATTTTGGAAAGCGGCACGACCGTGCAGAAAAATTGCGAAATCGAATTAAAAGGCAAGCGATATTGGCTGATGGTGCGTTCCTCGCCGCTTTCCGAATCGAAAAAGGATATGTCACGGATGTTTGAAATTTCGGATATCTCGCCAATCATGGAAGCGAAAATCGAAGCCGAAATCGCGACAAAGGCAAAGGGCGATTTTTTAGCGCATATGAGCCACGAAATCAGAACGCCGATGAATTCGATTATGGGCATGATGGAATTGATAATGTTAAAGCCGCTTGACGCGGAGCAGCTTACGCACGCGATTTCGATAAAGAGCGCGTCGCGTTCGTTGCTTAATATCATCAACGATATTTTGGATATGTCAAAAATCGACTCGCAAAAAATGGAAATTTTCTATGAGCCGTTCGACCTTGCGTCGCTTATTAATGACACCATTAATATGATTAGTATAAAAATTCCGCCCGATATCGCGCTTACAACAAATATTTCCAAAAATGTTCCGGCGATGATTACGGGAGATGTTCTGCGGATAAAGCAGGTTTTGCTGAATCTGTTAAGCAATTCACTGAAATTTACAAGAAGCGGAAATATTTCCGTCGGCGTTTCCGCTGAAATCATCGACATCGGAAAATTGAAAATGAATTTTTATGTCAAGGACACCGGAATCGGCATAAAACGCGAGGATTTGAATAATCTGTTCGGAGAATACCAGCAGCTTGATATTCAAAAAAACCGCAATATCACCGGCACAGGGCTGGGGCTTTCGATAACGCGGAAATTCATCGAGCTGATGGGTGGCAGAATCAATATCGAAAGCACTTACGGAAAAGGTACGAACGTTTCGTTCTATATTATTTGCGAACACATTCACGATGGCAGCATTGCGCCGCTTGACGAGCCGGAAAAATACAATGTTCTGCTGTACGAACCGCGCGGATACTATGCCGACGCGAGCAGGGCAATGTTCGCTGACCTAAATGTAAAATGCAAAATCGTTAACAATGAACCCGATTTCAAAAAACATGTCAAAAACGAGAAATATTCACATGTTTTCTTCGATATCACCGCCGAAATGATTGTTGAAAAATTCGCGCTGACGCTCGACGTGGTGAATCCCACCCGAAGAAACCGTCCGCAATGCACCCTCATCAAAAATGTAAATGACATGGGTAGCCCGTATTATCCGATTAATTTTATTAACAGACCGCTGCTTATTTTCAATGTCACCAGAATTCTTGAGGGCAATGTCGCTCTCACCGCAGAAGAAGGCGAAAATGAAATAAAGCTCGGCGCGTTTAAGGTAAAAGATGTGCGCGTTTTGCTCGTTGACGACCATCCCGCAAACCTTATCGTCGCCGAAGGAATGCTGAAACAATACCGCATCGCCGTCGATACCGCAGGCGGCGGTCAAGAAGCCATCGAAAAAGCATCCCTCGTCAACTACGACATGATTTTCATGGACCACATGATGCCCGAAATCGACGGCGTCGAAGCCACAAAACAAATCCGCGCAATCGGCGGTCGCCTCTCCGACGTCATCATAATCGCTCTCTCAGCCAACGCCATAATCGGCGCGCGCGAGATGTTCGTAGAAGCCGGCATGAATGACTTCCTTTCAAAACCGCTGATTATAAACACATTGCACAAAATTTTATTGAAATACATTCCTCAGGAAAAAATTTTGACAGAATAAAGGGGCTGTAACGAAATAACGTTTCAGTCCCAAAACAAAGGCGGGGGAAATGACAAGGGAAAATTTAACAAACCAACCAAAAGACACGATGTTTCGCGGGATATTTATAAACGTTGAAAACTTTTTGGATTTGCTTAAACGGTGCAGAAACGGAAATCTTGATTTAAGCGCGGAAGATTTAATTCCGTTCGATTTAAACACCGAATACGCAGTCAGAAAAAGACGCAATGATGTTTCATTTATAACGAAAGACAACCGGCTGATAATTTTAGTAGAGCACCAGTCAACGATTTCCGCAAATATAGCGTTTAAGATGCTACTGTATTATTTTGAAATTATTCAGTTATGGATAAAGCGTAAAAACATAAAAATTCATACAGGCGCGGCGATACCCGAATTGCCGATGCCTGAGTTTTACGTTGCCTATAACGGGAAAAGAAAATTGAAGGAAACGGAATCATCATTCGTCATAAAACACCCGAATATAGACATTTCGGTAAAGGTTGCTATAATAGAAATAAGCTTCGACAAACTCGAAGAAACCGAAACAACCAACGCATTGGCGGGATACAGTTATTTTTATAAGAAATTCGACGAGTATACAGCGCAGGGAATAAGCAGGGATAATGCATTTATGAAAACAAGGGAAGACTGCATAAAAGCGGGTTATCTCAAAGGCTTTATCGAGAAGGAGGACACGATAATCATGTACAGCGATATCTTAGACTACGATACCCAGCTAAGAGAAGAAGCTTGGGAAGAAGGCATGGAAGAAGGCATGGAAGCAGGCATGGAAGCAGGTGTTCAAAGGTTATTGGAATTAATAAAGAAAGGGCTTTCGCCGGAAGAAGCAGGCAGGCAGGTTTTGAGCGGGGCTTAAAGAAAAGAGCCGGTGAAACGGAGTTATGGAATATATCCGATTACAAACG
>JAIRVD010000326.1 GCA_031254075.1 Clostridiales bacterium | reverse complement strand
TTGGTTTCCTTTGCGGAGAGCTGTGAGCGTGCGGCAAGGCTTCGAACTTCTTCGGCTACGACTGCGAAGCCCTTTCCGTGTTCGCCTGCGCGCGCGGCTTCGACGGCGGCGTTGAGGGCAAGCAGATTGGTTTGGAATGCGATGTCTTCGATTGATATGTATCATGAAATCACCCTAATCTTTAAAAAATACCGCGCACATACGCACGCGGCATTTTTTATGTTTGTTTTTTAACTTACATCTTCGGAATCAAATTGAAATAATTATCAACAGTTGCATCGTTCAAACATGCTTCGATAATTCTTTGACCCAATGGAAGGAGTTCGGGGGTCTGGAATTTTTTGATTTCCTTTTTGAAGAAATCGGAAAGCATTTTTGCACCGATGTCGTAGGCTTCGGGTCCTACTTCGTTTTGGAGTTCGACTTGGAGCAGGTATTTGGGAATGTTTTGACCGTCTACCTTCATGCTGTTCAGGGCGTAGCCGAGAAGCGGGCAACGTGAATTGATTAGTGCGCCGTCGCGGAAACGAACGCCGCCGCGGCGTGCAAGGAATTCACGGGTAATCCATTGACCCGAAAAGCCGACGTTGAATACACCGATATGTTGGTTGGGGATGAGGATGTAGCGAGTTGACGGTGTGTTAACGATTTGTTCGAGAAGGAGGTTGGCCTGGTTAACGTTTTTGCCGGTAAGGAATGGCGAGAATGAGCCTACGCCTTCACTTGTCATGCCTTCGGTTTCAACGATGGATGGGTTATCATGACCGCGCGGAGCGGCAAGACGCCACAGCCAAGCCAGCGCCGGCGGCAGAACATGGAACATTCCGACTATTCCGTAACTGGGTTTTTCCCTGGTGCAGGGCGGTGTGCGGATACCGAAGCTGCGAATGTCTACCTTTACGGGTTCGTCAACGTGGTTTGCCACGTCGTGGCGCGGCATAATTACGCGCGGATTCGGGCAGGGTTTATATGGTTTTTCGCCTATTTCGTCGATGATGTGTTCCCACAATAAAATTGTGCTTCCGGGCTGACCGTCTATATTAATGAAGATAAGCGGTTCTTTCGGATGAATTGTCATTCCCTCGGTGATGGGGTCGGTACCGTACTTGTCGATATGATTTACACGCAGGAACCAACCGTTTTCGGCGTCGGCGACGACTAATTTTTGTGTTTTATGGTCGCGCTGAAGTTTCGGATGTGCCAATGCCATGTCGTCGGTTACGGGATGAAGTTCCGAATCGTCCATAATTGTTAAATGGCGTTCCGTTCCGTTGGATGTATTCTTTGCCATAAGAACGCGTCCGTCGGGCAGACGGTGCATCGGACCAATCATTTCGCTCTTTCCGCCGCCGCTTGCGCCTTCGTGCAAAATGGTGAATGTCATTTCATACGGCGTAATAAGCCGTGCGGTTGCGGCATGAAGCGTAATCCAATTTTCCTGTTCGCCGATGTTAAGCAGAACACCGTAGATGCCTTTTTTCGCGCTCGGACCGGGATATAAATTGTACGAAAAGATTTCATGCATTTCATATGAGCGGCGATGAACAACAATTTGCTGACCGTCATAATGCGTATGACGGAATGTTGGCGCGAGATAGATGATTGCCTTAGGTTTATACATATTGCGAACCTTTGACGCGGGAAGAAAGCCCTGCAAGTCTGAAAGCCCGCCCGCGAAGAACGACGCGTTTGAAGGCGCGACAAGCAATGCCTCGTATCCGAGACCGACATGTTCGTTGCCCGCGATAAACGGCATTACGATTAATTCCTTTTGCTCGGAAAGCCACGCAAATGTTTCGTCGCGAATCGGCTCGAACGGTTTGCCGAAACGTTCTTCGTGCGTTTCTTTGTCAGTCGGCAAATCGTCGGCGATTACCATGCAATCGGGGTCGCGTCTGCGCATATAAATATCGTCATAGTTTACGGCAAGACCGTTTTTGCAAAGGTTTACATATACTTCACGTATTTTCTTTCCCGCTACATCGTATGTAACGTCAAATGACGGACGCATTTCTCCGCCGAGCGCAAAACGAATAATATCCTCACGCGTTTCCGGCATAACTATTTCGACGCTGTCATTAAAGAGGACTTTTCTTAACTCCGGCGGCAAAACCATTTTGTGACAAATTTCCCTGCTCATATTTATCAGCTCCCTTTTTTAATTTTCTTGTACATATCAATATATTCGCCTGCGGCTTTTTGCCATGAATATTCGCCGTTCATGGCGTTTTTAACAAGAATGTCCCAGTTCGGGCTGTGATAGACGTCGATTGATTGCCGAATCGCCCACATCAAGCCGCTTGCTACGAAATCTTCGAATGCGAAGCCGTTTCCTTCGCCCGTTTCGGGGTTAAAATGCGAGACGGTGTCGGCAAGCCCGCCCGTTTTGCGCACAAGCGGAATTGTTCCGTAGCGCATGGCGAAAAGCTGTCCGAGACCGCATGGCTCGTAAACGGACGGCATTAAGAATATATCAGACGCCGCATAAATTTGTTGCGCAAGGTCTGTGCTGAATGTAATGTTCGCGCTGATTTTATCGGGATAACGCCACGCGTAATGTCTGAACATATTTTCATAGCGGCCTTCGCCCGTTCCTAGAATTACCAATTGAACATCCATTGATAAAAACTCGTCCATTATTACGGAAAGAATATCAAGCCCTTTTTGCTCTACAAGACGCGTAACCATGCTGAACACCGGCATTTTTCCCACCGGCAGCTTTAATTCTTCCTGCAAACGATATTTGTTCATTCTCTTTTTTTCAAGCGTTTCCGATGTGAAATTTACGAAAATCGACGGGTCGGTTTCGGGATTGTTTGCTTCTACGTCGATTCCGTTGGTTATTCCGTAGATTTGTCCCGTTGATTGCGCGCGTTGACGCAAAAGCCCGTCCATTCCGTAGCCGTATGACGGCGTTTGAATTTCGCCCGCATAGGTTTCGCTTACGGTGCTTACCGCGTCGGCGTGCATTATTCCGGCTTTAAGGTATGAAATATTTCCGAAGAATTCCAAATCGCCTCCGATAAAATAACCGTCGTTTAAGCCCACAGCCCATAAAATTTCGCGTCCGAAAACGCCCTGATAATGCAGGTTGTGAATTGTAAAAAGGCTCTTCATATTTTTGTAATACGTAAATCCTTTATAAACATCACGTAAGTATGTGGGCCCGAGACCCGTGTGCCAGTCGTTAAAATGAATGATATCCGCTTGAAAATCAATGCGGCTTAACATTTCAACCGTTGCTTTTGTGAAAAACGCAAAGCGTTCGAAATCGTCGCCGTAGCCGTAATAGCTGTCGCGCGCGAAGTAGAAATCATTCTCGATAAAATACACGGATTCGCCGTCGCCATGCGCGTCAAGCGAGTGAATTACAGCCTTTTGCGCACGCCACGACAAATGCACCGTAAACTCCGAAATCGCTTTCGCGTCGGTCAAATGTTTCTCGGGAATACTTTGATACTTCGGAAGCGCGACTCGCATATCCACGCCCAATTTCCTCAGCGCAAGAGGCAACGAGCCTGCAACATCCCCGAGCCCGCCGGATTTCGAATAAGGGTTAACCTCGGTAGATACAAGTAAAATTTTCAACGAATTCTTGTCAATCGGCATTTTTTATCCTCCCTATGTTATTATTGGAATTATATCATTTAAGGAAAAATTGTAAAGAAGGATAAATATGTATAAAAATATTAAAAAATACCTTTTTCAGGAAAACTATCCGTTTCACATGCCCGGGCATAAAGGAAATTTTTTCGCGTTTGACATTACCGAAATTCCCAAAATGGATATTCTTTCCGCTCCGAGCGGAATTATAAAAAATTTTCAAAATAAAATCGCGAAAAAATTTTTCGCGGAAAAAAGTTTTTTTTTAGTTAACGGCTCTTCGGCGGGAATTGTTGCGGCAATTTGTGCGTGTGCAAATGAAGACACAACGGTGTATGTTCCGCGCAACGCGCATGTAAGCTTGTTTAACGGATTAGTTTTCTCCGGCGCGAAGCCCGTTTATTTTTTGCCCGAAATAACTGACGACGGACTTTACGGCGGCGTTTCGCCGGAAATTTTTAACGACATTACGCACGGAGCGGTTGTTTTTATTGTAAGCCCTACATATGAAGGTTTTGTTTCCGATATCGCCGCAATCGCAAAAAATGTTCACGCACGCGGCGGTGTGCTGATTGTTGACGAAGCGCACGGTGCGCATTTTTCGTTTCATGATTGTTTTCCGAAGACCGCAATGCAGCAAGGCGCGGACATCGCAGTTAACTCGCTGCACAAAACGCTTCCCGTAATTTCAGGTTGCGCCGTACTGCACGCACAGGGCAATCGCATCAACTTCTCCCGCCTGCAATTTTTCATTAACGCAATGCAAACCACAAGCCCTTCGTATCTGATGATGGCAAACTGTGATTTCGTTTTGCATAAATTATGGAATAATCCGTGTTTATTTGAAGAGTATGTATCGCGCCTTATAAATTTGCGCGAAGAGCTTCCGTGTTTTACTGATTCTGCGGCACTGCGCCTCAGCGGAAGCGAACGAATTGGAAACAACGCGATTGTTGATGTTGACGACGGGAAATTGCTTTTTATTGAAAGTTCCGTTCACACAGCGGAAAAAATTTCCGAAATCTTTTCAAATGAATATAAATTACAACTCGAAATGGCTAAAGGGAAACATTTGCTTGCAATAACTTCCGTTGCTGATACGCAAGAAGGCTTTTCGCAATTAGAAAAAGCCGTGAACGGCTTTAATAAAACATTTAACAAAATTATAAAGGAATCTGTTTCGCTTCCGATTATACTCCCCGAACAAGTCCTTTCCCCGCGTGACGCAATGCAACGCGAGTCGGAAGAAGTCCCAAGCTCCGAAGCCATAGGAAGGATATCCGCAGAAATTATTACAGAATATCCGCCGGGGATTGCAACCGTAATACCCGGCGAACGAATTAATACACTGCTTGCAAAAAAAATCGTACGTGTTGTGAAGTGGTCATTTCATCAACGAAGAGGATAAATATCAGGAAACATGCGAGAAACCGAAGCCGCAATGATAATTGAACTGGATTCACATAATTACATCCGCTTCATACACACGCGAATCATTTCCCCATGTGTCGGGAAAATTACCGAGATAACGCCATTCGTACTTCTCATAATAACCGATGTGGTCGGTACTGATATAGACCTTGCCGAAACCCAGCGCGGCGGCTTCGCGGCGTGCGTGGCTTAACAATTGCGCACCGAGCTGCTTGCCTCGCTCGGATTCTTCAATATAAACCGCGCACATCCACGGGCAAAGGTCTGTTCGCACCATAAAGTCGTTTTCAATCAGCCCGAACCCGCCGATTATCTCTTTGCCGCACAGCATCAAATACCAACGCGGCACACCTTCTTTTGTTGTTAAACTTTCCGTCAAACTGTCTACGTACAACTGCCTGTCAACGCCCCATTTTGACGAATAATAATCCGCAGCGCGCTCAAGCCACTCGGGATGTTGACGAATATTTTTGATTTTAAACATCTGGTGAAAACTATATTCAAGTTGCATATCATTCGGGTCGCTTTCGTATAGCCTTTGGTTTGGCTCAACGGCTTCCGCGCAACCGAGCGCGTAGTAAAATGCCAGCGTTTCTTCCGCCGAACCCGCGCAGACATAAAATTTTTCCGCGCCCCATTGCTTTGCTTTTTCTGCGGCTTGGAAGAACAGCGTTTTGCCGATGCCCATTCCTCTGAACTCGAGGGAGAGAAAAATTTGGTCGAGTAATACATATTTTTGCGTCCCGAAAATTTCGCGGTTGACGCTGACAAAACCTATCAGTTTTTCCTCGCAGAACGCTCCGATTGCGAAACCGCCGCCGTTGAATGTTTCGACAAGCGCGGCCAAATGCGTTTCATAGCCATTGGGAAAATCATTGTCCTGCCAATTTAATTCCACCCATTGCTTAATGCCGTTTACTTCACGCCAAGCCCTTTTTACAAATTGCGAAACATTCATTTCTTTTATTCGCTCGCACTCGTTTGATGCAAGCTCACGATAATTTATCTGCATTAAAAAGCACCTCCGATAATATAATCTGATTCCGACAAAAAATAAGCCCTGTTGTTCACCGGACTTTTATTCTTTGAAAACTGCGAATCGGATTATAAAATCATCGGTACACCTCGCTTTTGCAAAATTATATCATAGCTTTCTTTTGCGCCGCAAGTGTATTGCGTTCCCAGAAAACGCCGTCAACGTAACCTTGGATGCCGGGTGTGCTTTTTGCGTTTTCGAGGCGTTTTTGCGCGTAGGCGCAGTATTCGGCTTCGCGCTCGATTGCGATGAATTTTCGCCCGAGTTTTTTTGCAACGACGGCGGACGTTCCCGAGCCGGCGAACGGGTCGAGAATTATTTCGCCCGCGTTTGAACTTGCGAGAATTAATTTGGCGAATAGTTTTTCGGGCTTTTGGGTCGGATGGTCGGTGTTTTCGGGCATAGACCAATACGGAATCGAAATGTCGTCCCAAAAATTAGACGGAAATGTATCGCGGAAATTCCCGCCGGAAGTTTTCGTCCAGTCCTTTGGTTCGCCGTCAATTTTGTACGGCGCGAGAACTCGGCGGCGCATTTTTACATCGTTTACGTTAAACGTAAATTTCGGCGAAACCGTCGCAAACCAAATATCCTCCATTGCGTTTTTCCAGTTGTGAACTGCACCGCGTCCTTTTTCGCGTTGCCATGTAATTCGATTTTGAACAGTAAAAAATTCGCCGAGAATTTTTCCGACAAAAATGCTTGTCTGCCAATCGCTGCAAACATAAACAGACGCGTTCGGCTTTAGCGTATGCTTGACGGCGTCAAGCCAACGATATGAAAACGACGAATATTCTTCGTCGTTCATTTTCTTAAATGTCTGTTGACCGTAAATTTTTGATAAATTATACGGCGGGTCAACGATTAACAAATCAACGATTCCGGCGGGAATCGTTTTAAGCACGTCGAACACGTCGCCGTGAATTATTGAATTTTCGGATTCATATGTACAGGGACACAAACCCGTATAACGAATAATTTCATCTTCGTTAAGCGTTAATGTCCTGTTATTCTCGGCACGGTTCATTATCTTTTAATGAACGGCTTTCCGACAGGCAGAACCGTTCTGCCGAAATGGCAACTCATTACAGCCGCCGCGCAGCCGTAAAACGCAAGCATTGAAATCGTTAATTCCGCAAATGCCGCAAGCCAATGTCCCCAGTGTCCGAGCGAACCGGGAACCAGCGCGTTAACCGCAAGCCCGATAAATAAAAAGTCTATCGCGAGGAAAATGAAAAACATCACCTTATGTATGCTCGCAGCCACATAAGTCATAAACAGCGTGAATATAAGATACCCGATAAACGCAAATCCCAATTCCTTAACATCGGCGGTCGCCGCCAGCGTTTCACCGAATACACCGTTTTGAATAAGCCACGTCATCGCAACCCCGAGCCAAAACAACCCGTACGCCCCAAATGCCGTCATCCCAAATGTATTCCCGAGCTTCGCGTCACCAAACGACGCAATCAACTGCGCCGACGCCCCCAAAAACAATGCCCACGGTATTATCAACGAAACATCCTGCGTAATTCCGAGCTTCTGCGACGACGCAACCAGCGTCACTATCGCCAACCCCAACAGCCCAATCGCCGACGGGTCCGCCGTTATTATCCTTACGTTTTGTGTAGGTTGATTCTGCATGTTCATTCCTCCCTAACGTCTTGCAAGCGAGTATATATTAATAAAACTTATTAATCAATGCGCCTACAAAATCGCCATGCAATCGCCGTAGCTGAAAAAGCGATATTCGTTTTTTACGGCTTCGCGGTAGGCGCGGAGGGTTGCTTCGCGTCCTGCGAAAGCGGAGACCAACATGATTAGGGTGGATTCGGGCAGGTGGAAATTTGTGAGCAGACCGTCGAGTATTTTGAATTTATAGCCGGGATAGATGAAAATATTTGTTTCGCCCGCGCCGGGGGAGACGAAGCCGTTTTCGTCCGCGCGGGATTCGATTGTGCGGCAACTTGTTGTTCCGATTGCGATTACGCGGCTGTCGCTTTTTTTCGTTTCGTTGATTAGGTCGGCGGCGTGCGAACCGATGCGGCAGTATTCGCTGTGCATGTGATGTTGTGTGATGTCGTCGGTTTTCACGGGGCGGAATGTTCCGATGCCGACATGCAAAGTAACGCGGGCGATTTTTATTCCGCGTGATTGGAGTTCGTTCAAAATTTCGGAAGTAAAGTGTAAGCCGGCAGTTGGCGCGGCGACGGAACCGTTGTGCTCGGCATAAACGGTGTTGTAGCGCGAGTTGTCTTCTTGCTTTGCTTCGATATAATGCGGCAGCGGCATTTCGCCGATTTCGTCTAAAAGTTTTTCGAACTCGCCTTCGTATTCAAATGAAACAACGCGCAAGCCGTCTTCGATGATTTCGCGAACAGTTGCGACGAGTTTTCTTTTGCCGAAAAATAATTGCGAACCGAAGCGAGCTTTTCGCCCCGGCTTTACGAGAACAGACCAAGTGTTTTCGGAAATTCGGTTATGAAGAAGCATTTCGACTTTTCCGCCGTTTTTATTTTTGCCGTACAAACGAGCGGGAATTACTTTTGAATCGTTGATTACGATGCAGTCGCCGGGGTGAAGCAGCGATAAAATATCGGTGAATTTTTTATGCGAAATCGCGCCGGTATTTCTGCACAGATGCATCAGCCGCGACGCGTCGCGTTTCGCGATTGGTTCCTGCGCGATTAGATTTTTCGGCAATTCGTAAAAAAAATCTTTTTTAAGATTCATACCAGTGCAATTCAACTCCCGTGTAGTAGTGGCGAAGAATTTCATCGTAGGTGTAGCCCGCGCGTGCCATTCCTTCCGCGCCCATTTGGCTCATGCCGACGCCATGTCCCCAACCGCGTCCGCTGAGTGTGATTCCGCTGCCGCCGCGCGCAATGTTGGGCGTGGAAATCAATGCACGAAAATTTTCTCCGTCAAAAATTTCGGCGGAATTAAGCGAATAGAATCCTCCGTCGCCGTTGATTACGCTTAACGAATTAAGCGGCGCGGAAATGCCGGTGAATCCGTCTGAAACGGAAACATTCGGTGTGCTGTGATGTGCGCCGGCGATTGTGAAATTTCTGCTCGGCAGCGAACCGCCGATTGAACTGAAAAATCCGCGAATGCCGACGCTTCTCGGCACAACCCAATTTCCGTTTGTGCCGTGCAGCGTCAACTCGAGAACGCGGTTCGAAAGCCCGAGCCGCGAAACCGAAACGCCGTTTACCGTGCCGATTCTCGCGCCCGCGTTCGACGCCGCGCTTGTAAGCTGCGCCCATGTGTATGTTCGTTCCCAAACCATCGGATTATGCTCGACGATTTCGTTTACGCTGCGCAAATACGGCAGAGCTTCCCACCAAACATCCTCGGAGTTTTCCGTTGCGCCGCCGCTCGACGAAAAATATGTAGCAAGAATCGGCGCACCGTCATAAAAAATCATCAGCCCGTAAGTTTCAAGCACCGCAAGCGTTGTATTTTCGTGTTCGCGCTCCGCGCCGTTGTACACTTGACAACAAACAACATCACATAAGTCAAAATTCGCGTGACTGCTCGCCCGAATCTGATTATACGTATACGTTCGCGCCGTCACCGCCTGAGCCTTCAACGCCTCAATGTGAAAGCTCGGCGACATTTCCGCCGTCAATACGCCGAATAAATATTCCTCAATTGACATTACATTTATCGCGCTGACGCGTCCGCCGCTCGGCATAAATTCCATTACACCCCGGTAATTCTTTCTGCCAATCGAAACAAACTCGCTGTCGCTCGCCATAACTTGCGTAACCGTTTCCGCGCCGAAAAAATATGTCTGCCCTCCGCCGATTATGTCAATGCCCGCTCCGTTTGCTCTCACGGTAAATCCGTTTGCCGAATGCAACTCCGTCATCGGCATAAATCCCTCCGTAACACTGTAACCCACAAATATATCCGTGTTCGCAACCGCAATGCTGTCACGATTCGCAAGCGAACCAACCAACCCCACACGCACAATTAATTCCTGTTGCGCAAACACACCCGAAGGAAAAAAAATCGCCGTAAAGAAAATTGCAACAGCGAATAAAATTATTTTTTTCATACAGCACCTCTGTCAATTATTTATTTTGCGCCGCTATAATATCATGATACCGAAAACCTAATCAATGTTAAGGCAGAAGATTTCCACACGGAAGAACACGGAAAAAGAATTTTTCACTTTTCGTGCTTTTTCGTGTGTTTCGTGGTTAAATGTTTTCAAAACCTTTTTAACCACGAAATCAGACTGACGTGAGGAGATGAACGCAATGAATAAAAAATGGAAGTACAAAGCTTTATTGACGACACTGGCATTGTTATTTTTGTTTGCGTCAACGGTTTCCGCCGAAGAAATTTCGCCGCCGTTTTTTTCGCATAGCGGCGGTTTTTATTCCGATAATTTTGATTTGAGAATTTCGGCGGCAGTCGGAATGACGATTCGATACACAACCGACGGAAGCGAACCGACGAATCGTTCTGCCGTGTATTCCGCGCCGATTTATATTCATTCGCCCGAAGCCAACGCGGCGAACAGTCCGATGACAATGAGTATTCGAAATGTTCCGCATGATACAAACGACGGTGAAAGCGGCGGTCCGAACTTCATGCCCGAGCCGTATTACAACGGCATGGTCGTTCGTGCGCGGGCTTTTAACGCAAACGGTGAGGGTTCTGCGACGGTAACGCATTCGTATTTTGTAGAACGCGACGGACGCGGCGTTTTTAATACGCCGGTGCTTTCAGTGTCTATTGAACCCGAGCATTTCATTGACCCGGTGATTGGAATTTATACCAATTGGGACGACAGAACTTGGTACAGCGCAACCGAATTCGACCCGGCGGACGGTCCGAGACATATTGTATTCGTTGAAGCATTCGGCGCGAACGGCGAATTGCTTTTCGCGCAACGCGCAAACGCTTGGGTTGCGGGCGATTGGTCACGTCAGCATCCGAGAAAGTCGTTGCGTTTTAATTTTAATCAAGGCGACGGCGACCTTACAAATATGTATGAATTCATTCCCGACACGCGAGCGAACTGGAACGAACCGCTTACACATATCGGAACATTCCGCCACGTAACCGCGCGAACATCCGACCTTTTCGAAAGCGGAATTCGTGATATCGTTTCCGCGCTTGTTGCAGAGCCGTTGCGTGCGGATATTCAAAACGGCGTTTTCGGCGCGATTTTTATTAACGGCGAATTCTGGGGAATGTACGACCTGCGCGAACACAGGCATGAAGCGTATATTGCGGCGCATTATCCGGGCATAAGACGCGGCAGCATAGAAATAAACACCAACTACGGCGTAGGCGATTTATATTTCCAAGAAATTCGTCCGCTCGGAGATTTGTCGGAACAGGCAAGATACGAACGCCTTAAAGCCATCGTCGATATGGATAATTTCATTGATGCTTTCATAGCGGGTTTCCACTTGCAGAATTGGGATTGGCTGAACAATAATTTCGACTATTGGCGAACCACCACCGTTGACCCCGATATTTACGGTCACGACGGACGCTGGCGGTTCATCATTCAAGATTTCGACGGAGCGTTGCAGGGCGAATTTTCGTGGATTGGTCAATCGTGGGACATGCTGAATTATCTTTCTGACATAGAGCTTGAAATTCTGCCGGAATGGGTTGACGCGTGGCTTCCCGAGTTCGTGATTAACCTATTTTCAAACGAAGAATTCCGAAACACCTTTGCCGCGCGTTATTCGACTTACGCGGGAACGATTTTCCACCCGTCAAGAACAGACGCCGTCGTTGACGACTTATTGCACGCACGGCGCGACACCATCCAAGGCGACCTGACCCGCTGGACTTGGCGCCGTGGCGACATAGGTTCATGGAAACGGCAAACAGAACATGTTCGCACCATTCTGAACAGCCGA
>JAIRVD010000317.1 GCA_031254075.1 Clostridiales bacterium | reverse complement strand
TGCCAGCCTTTCGGAAAAAGAGAAAACACTTCATCAAGATTTTTGGTTATTTCTTCTATTGTTTTTATCATATTTACTATTTCGGCTTTTTTTAGTTTCTCCTTAATTGTACGCTTATGCCCCTTACACTCATATTATGGCGTAAACATTAATAATGTCAACATAATTACTTCTCTATCAATTTGCAAAAACATTCGGGCTGCCTGTTGCTTGCGGATTATCGCCGTGCATGACAGGCGGTGGCGGTTCACCCGATGTAAAATCACCAACGCGGGCAATGCCCCGACCGTTAACGAATACCGTTGAGCTTCCTTCACTTTGTACGCCTCCGTGTGATTGACCGTCGCCGATTATGTGGGCGGGCGAACCGTTTACGAAAACGTTCGGACCTTTCTTTTGATTTCATACGGGCTTTTTGTGCAACGGAATTGTTCTGTCAATCCCATTTCGTCAATCACCCAAACAATTTGTGCGTACACACTTGCACCTGTATCGTCTTTTAACTCACGAACGGCAAGCGCACAGGCTTCTTTGTCGCGCATAATTATATCGACAAGCTTTTCGGCGCAAAAAGATGATTTCAAGCTTCCGCGACCGCCGCGAAAATCGTATTGAACAAATTCGCGCTCGTCTATGGAACGGTTTACGTCTGCCCACTCACTCCCAAGCAGACACGCCGGCAATTCGGTGTATACGGCTTCTGTGCTTTCTTTTTCTGTATCTTCTCCGGCGAGACCTATAATAAACTCTGACGCTCTCGTACTTCCCGACGCGGTAGATATCGCTTGCATTGATTGGCTTGCGATTATCGCGGATTGCACGTTCATTTCCGTTTCAGGCAGCATTTGGAATGAGATTTTTTGAATTGTTTCCACGCGGCATGTCACCACCTACTGCAATTATTTTTATGCACGAAAAAACCGCCATTTGGCGGCTCATTATTTTTGTGAGTTGTCGTAGTCATTTTCCCATTTTTAACAATGCATCTAATAGCGGTTTTGCCTCTTCGCCTAATGCACGCACCTCTTCGATGGTTTTCTCATATTCCATCAGTTCGGTTAAAACTCCGTCCAGTTTAACGCAGGGCGGCGCAACGCTTTCTAAAAATATTTCGATAAAATTATCTGTCATCAGTGATGAAATATCTTCTTTTGACCATGTCAAAATTTTCTCCCCCTATACACCGCTCCATATTTTGATGCATTTTTACGCATCCATTGATTTAAACTCATAGATATTATAGTTCCGACATCTTTCTTTGTATAGTTATTGCCGAAACCTATCTTCTCCGTTCGCGTCTGTGTAGGAAAGAAGATTGTTATGTGTATCGTAAATAAATGTGCGTGGCAAAAAGTAAAGCCCAAACCTTTTGCGCTTACGGGGGTTTGGGGCTTTTTTTGCTTCCGAAGTAAGGTTCAACTCGTGATGTTGATGCCATTTTTCAGCCTATACATGATATGCGCAAAATCACAGACGACATTGCCGTGAAAATTGGTTAAGTGAAAAATAATAATTGAATTGTTTGTCAATGTTTGCATATGATATAATCCTGATGTGTTAGAATTTGTTTGTTGGGGTTGATTCGTGTGCGAAAGATTTTAAATATAACGGCTTGCGTTTTGTGGATTGTTTTTGTTGTGTCCATGTTATCGCAAGTTTTTGTTTTTGCCGAAACTCCGCCTGCGTCGGTTGAGATGAGGGGGCTGTGGGTTGCGAGCGCGTATAACTTGGATTGGCCTTCGCGCAGCGGGCTGAGTAATGCGGAACTGCGGCGCGAAGTGGATGTTATATTGGAGCGTGCGGCGGCGCAGGGATTTAACGCGATATTTTTGCAGGTTCGCCCGACGGCGGATTCATTTTATCATTCGGAAATTTTCCCGTGGTCAGGGCTTTTGACAACGGCACAAGGTGTTGCCCCGGCGGACGGATTTGACCCTTTGGGTTATTGGATTGAACGCGGGAATGAGATGGGAATTGAAATTCACGCGTGGATTAACCCGTATCGAATTACAACGAATAATCAAAATATCACCGATGTAAACAGGCTTTCGGAAAATCATCCCGCGCGGCTTAACCCCGATTGGGTGATTGCGCATCGAACGGGAAGTCAAACCGCGTTATTTTTTGACCCCGGAAATCCGGACGCGCGGCAACTGATTTTCGACGGCGTGAGTGAGCTTTTGGAAAATTATAGTTTAGACGGAATTCATCTTGATGATTATTTTTATCCCGGCAGAGATTTTGCAGACAACGCGACATTTGCGCGTTACGGCGGCGGAACAGATTTGCACGACTGGCGGCGTGAAAATGTAAATACGCTTGTACGTGGTTTGCAAACGCTTGTGCGCGAAACGAATCCGCGTGTGCGATTCGGAATCAGCCCGACAGCGATTTGGAAAAACTCCACGACAGACGAACTCGGCAGCGCGACGCGCGGACAGGAATCGTTCCACGCGCTTTACGCGGATACACGGCTTTGGGTTACCGACGGTTGGTTGGATTACATTGCCCCGCAGATTTATTGGCATTTCGGACATGAGCTTGCCGATTATGAAATCGTACTCAGTTGGTGGGAAGAGACAGTGCGCGGAACGAATGTAGATTTGTATATCGGGCAAGCCGCTTATCGCGAAGCGGCAAGCGAAACAAATTGGAGCAGCGGTCAAATTGTCAGGCAGTTGGAACGAAACGCGCGTTCTGACGTTGTGCGCGGAAGCATTTTTTTCCGCGCGCGTTCACTAGACGGAACGGTGGGCGAGCAAATAGCGGCGTTTTATGCGCGGCATATTCCCGAGCAGGTTCCGACGCCGCCGCAGGATGCGCCTACCGTTTTAATGAACACATTGGCGGTAATTCAGCCGCGCGCCAATTTCCCCGCGATGTCAAACGCGAGCGGTATATATTGCTTCGGCGCGGGCGTGCCGGATGTTCCGATTTATGTAAACGGACAGTTGATTACAAACCGCACCGCCGAAGGATTTTTCAGTGTGTATTTACCGCTTTCGCACGGGCAAAATACGTTCACCTTCACACAGGAAGGGCAAACGGGCATCACGCGAACGGTTACAAATAACCCGCCCGCGCCCGCCGCCGCGCCGTCAACGATGGCGCAAGCGAATGTGTCAAACGCGTTCCCGCAAACGGATGAATGGGCACGAGTCGGCGCGACGCTGACGTTGAGCGCGACAGCACCCGCAGGCGCAACAGTAACGGCGGAAATCGGCGGACAAACCGTGCGGCTTACGCAGCAAACAAACACGAATTTAACAGCCACGGCAGGCAATATATATTCCGCGCGTTTCACAGGAAGCTACACGCTTAACACCACTGCGGCGGCGGACGCGATAATTGAAATCGGTCATCCCGTTTACACGATGACATGGAACGGAACCACACGCAGCGTGACTTCGGCAGGAATTATTCGCCAAATCGGAATCGAAGCTCCGTTTTTCGCGGAAATAACCGCGAACGCGTGGGTTTTCCCCGGCACGACGACAACGGGCGGCTCGCATTGGATTCTTTCTCGTGGGCAAATCGACCGCGTTGCCGCGATTTCGGGAACATGGACTCGGCTTGCCTCCGGCGGATGGGTGGAATCCGCGAATGTCCGCACGTATCGCGACGAAAGCATTGTTCCGCCGAATTCGCTCGGCTTTTTATCGGAAGGAAGATATTTCGTCGGTGAATTCGAGGACGTGATTTTCTGGGACTCGCCGCATTCTTCCGCAGTTTACGCCGAATTTGACGGACGTGAGTTAATCGTTATGCTCGGAATGCAATCCGTCGCGCCGCAAGTTTATTACAATTCGAATGAATCAATTTTTTCAAATATCAGAATCGGAACACACAACGGCGCGCCGGCGTATTTTATGACGGTTGCCGAAGGCGCGACACTCGAAGGATTTTATACCGAATACGAAAACGGCAGACTGTTCCTGATTCTCAGAAAGCGCAGACCGCTCGTGCCGGGCAATGAACCGTTCGCGGGCTTTACGTTCGTTGTGGACGCGGGGCATGGCGGAAACGACTCGGGCGCGCTCGGTCCGATGGGACCGTCAATAACGGAAGCGATGCTCGTGCTTCGTCACGCTCAATTGTTGCAAGAACGCCTCGAAATGCTCGGCGCGGAAGTGATTCTCGTGCGAAGTTCGCCCGATACGCGCTTCGAGCTAATCGACCGCGTAAACGCAAACCGTGCCGTCAAGCCCGATATGTTTATTTCACTGCACACAAACTCAACTGCCGAAGCCACAAACGCAACCAATGTTCACGGCTTTACCGTTTGGTACCGAAACCAAAACAGCCGCCCCGCCGCAGAAGTTTTCATGAACAGCATGTATTACGTAAATCCGCTTACAAACCGCAACCGCGCGGCAAATCAAGCCAATTTCTTCGTATGTCGTCCCGTGTGGTCGCCCGCGATTCTGCTTGAGGCAAGCTTTACAAACAACATTCACGACTTTTCGTGGATGATTAACCAACGCAACCAAGTCGATTACGCCTGGGGAATCGTCAACTCAATGTTGCGTTATTATGCGCAGTAAAATATTCATTCTCGCTGTTTGCGTCATTGCCTTAATCGGCTATTCGCAAGCCGCTCTTAAAGTTCATTTGTCCTTTCTCGGAATTACAAGAACCTTTGATTTCGGAATTTCAACAATTTTCGAAGAAGAAGGTCCGTTCGCGCAATTGGATTTGGGCGAATCGGATGCGTCCGATATCTTATCCGACAGCGACGCCGTGCAAGAAATCACCGAAAGAATTATTATTTCCGTTGCATCGTATTTTGCGGCGGGTGTTATGTTGATTGTGACGATAATTTTTTCTTTATTGAAAAAATCACGCGGCGTGTTTGAAATTATTTTTAGTTTACTCGCGATTATTTTGCATATCGTTTCAAGCCGCGTTATTCAAACCGTTCCCGAACTCGTTGCGGCGGAACTCGCGGATATTCTTGCAAACAGATTGGGCTTTTTCGCAAGATTTATTAACCCGAATATTCTGCGAATCGAATTGGGCAACGGCTATTGGATTACGCTTTTTGCAATATTGCTGTTATTTTTACACGGATTATTACGGATTGCCACACGGATGAACACGGATTTTCTTGCGAGGGGGATTTTCATGCGAAAAAGTATTTTTTTGATGTTGCTCGTGGTCGTGTTTGGGCTTTCGGCTTGTTATGCAGATGAAGGAGCTATAGCGGATTCGGACGATGTAATAATTTCGGAAGAGCCGCCCATCGAGGAAGAGCCTCCTTTCGAAGAAGAAGAACCTCCCGTCGAGGAAGAACCTCCTTTCGAAGAAGAAGAGCCTCCGATTGAAGAGGAAGAACCGCCTATTGAGGAGGAAGAACCACCCATCGAAGAAGAGTCGCCTTTTGAAGAAGAAGAACCGCCCATCGAAGAAGAGGAACCGCCAATTGAAGAAGAAGAACCACCCATCGAAGAAGAGGAGCTTCCCGAAGTTTTCACGGTGCAGTCGCAAATGGCGGATTTTATACACATAAACGCGGCAGAATTGGTTCGAAATCCGAGCGAGCTATCGACGCCGCCGGAATATTTTTTTTACTATCCGACGATTGGCGACTTGAACGGGGACGGAACGGACGATTTTGCGATAGTGTTTTACGAGCGAGATTATTTAAGAATTCCCGAAGACCCCGATGTAGGTGCAGGTCATTTATTTATCGTACTTGGTTATCCGAACGGCGGTTTTGAAATTGCGTATCATTCTGACCGCGTTATCGCGAACGGCAGTGAGTGGATGCGTGGCGGAAGGTCGTTTTGGGGATTGGAAATCGGAAACAGCGTTATGACGGTAACGCATATATCAGGCGATGATAATTCGATTTATCACCATGTCGAAAGCTATGCAATAATCGACGGAGATTTGGTATTGCTTCGTGAAGAAACAACAGGGAGGTTATTGTGAAAGAGATAGAATCAAACAAGCACGCGTGGGGGCAAATTTCGGAGGACCATTATCACAGTTTTAAAAAGCATTTTCTTGACGGCACGCATGAATTTAATAAATATATCAAAGCCGAGCTTGGCGATTTGCGCGGCAAAAGCGTAATTCATTTGCAGTGTAACACCGGCGCGGATACTGTTTTATTGGCAAAAATGTGCGCGAATGCGGTGGGCGTTGATTTGGTTCCGGATAATATTATGTATGCGAAAAAGCTTGCCGAAGATTTGCAAATCGGCAATGTCGAATTTATCGAATCGGATATTATGGATTTTATGGAAAAGCACAGCGAGAAATACGACGCAGTGTTTGTTTCGGAAGGAGCAATCGGTTGGCTGCCCGACCTTCCGCGTTGGGGGAAAACAATCAGGCATTTGCTGAAAAACGACGGATTTTTCTATATATTCGACAGCCACCCGATTGTAATGATGTTTGATGAGAACAAACTTAAAAATGCAATCACGGAAATAAAATACCCATATTTCGGCAAAGAACCCGATGAAAGCGATTCAATAGGCGGCTACGCGTCCGAAACGAAATACGGCGTAAAAGCATATTTTTGGCAGCATAAAATCTCCGATATAATAAACGCGCTTTCGAACGCGGGGCTTCACATTGAATTTCTTAACGAATTTATAGAAAATTTCTACGACCCGGGCGGAGCAAAATATCTCGGTGACGGATTATATAATTACGATTTCAATGACGGCAAATTTCCAATGTCATTTAGTGTAAAGGCGACGGTAAAATGATTATTTCTTATGGAGCGGAAATCGAAAAAATCACATATGAAACGCTGAAAGCGTCGGATATCGGCGAATATCTTCGGGCGGATTTTTCCGTTGCGATTAAACCGAACTTGGTTGTGCCGAAGCCCGCAAGCGACGGCGCGACGACGCACCCCGAAGTTGTTGAGGGTATTGTGCGTTTTTTAAAAGATTTCAGAGTAAAAAATATTTCGATAATTGAAAGCTCGGCGATAGGTCATGATACGAAACGCGCGTTTTCGGAATGCGGATATGAGCCGCTGAAAAATAAATTCGGTGTTGAGTTAATTGATTTAAAATTCGATGCTTGTAAAAAAATTGATTATAAGGGAATGAAATTGGAAATCTGCCGCCGTGCGTTGGAGACGGATTTCTTAATCAACGTTCCCGTTTTAAAGGCGCATTGTCAAACAAATCTCACATGCAACTTGAAAAATTTAAAGGGCTGCATTCCCGACGGTGAGAAGCGGCGTTATCATTCAATGGGTTTGCATAAACCGATTGCCGCGTTAAGCGCGATTATAAAAACGGGATATTGCGTTGTTGACGGAATCTGCGGCGATTTGACATTTGAAGAAGGCGGAAACCCCACTTATGCAAATCGAATAATCGCCGGGCGCGACCCGGTGCTCATTGATTCATACTGCGCGGAGCTAATCGGCTATCGACCCAATGAAATCGACTACCTCGTGCTTGCGAATAAATGGGGAGCAGGGGAATTTTATTCGCCCGAAACAAAGATGAAGGAATTATTCGCGGATAAAAAACCGATGCATCCGATAAAATCAAACCGCATTGCCGCGCGCTACGAACAAAGCATTACACATATCGACGCATGTTCGGCATGTTATGCCGCGCTGATTCACGCGATGCACCGAATGGGCGGAAGCCCTGACAGATTTTTTGTAGGACACGGTTTCAGCGAAACGCATAAGCAAACTTGCACGGGTATCGGCGATTGCACGCGTGACATGCCTAAGCATGTACCCGGCTGTCCGCCGACTGCGACGGATATAATAAATTTCTTCGAAAGGAATAAATAGAATGAAAACCTACTATATCACTACACCGATTTATTATCTTAACGGCGACCCGCATATCGGGCATACGTACACGACCGTTGCGGCGGACGCAATGGCTCGGTATAAAAAAGCACGCGGCTTCGATGTAAAATTTCTTACGGGAAGCGACGAGCATGGACAAAAAGTTGAACGCGCGGCGGCGGCGGCGGGGGTTAGCCCGCAAGAATTCGTTGACAACTTGGCGGCGACGTTTAAGGGAATTTGGAAATTGACAGATTGTGAGTATGATATTTATCAGCGCACAACAAATCCCGCTCACATTGAATCAATCAAAAAACTTTTCAAAAAACTGTATGACAAGGGCGATATTTACAAGGGCAGTTATGAAGGACTGTATTGCACTCCATGCGAAACATTTTTCACGGCGCGTGAATTGGTTGACGGCAACTGCCCCGACTTTGGACACAAAGTGGAAACAATAAGAGAAGAATGTTATTTCTTCAAAATGGGAAAATATCAGGATGCCTTGATGAAGCATTTTGATGAAAATCCGGATTTCCTTTTGCCGCTGTCACGTCGAAATGAAATGATAAATAATTTTTTGAAGCCCGGGCTCGATGATTTATGCGTATCGCGGGCATCGTTCAAATGGGGCATTCCGGTGGACTTCGACCCGGGGCATGTAATTTATGTTTGGATTGACGCGTTGCCGAATTATATATCCGCGCTTGGATTTCTTTCCGATGACGACAGCCAATATAAAAAATACTGGCCTGCGGATTTGCATCTTATGTCGAAAGAAATCGTGCGTTTTCATTCGATAATTTGGCCGTGCATTTTGCTTGCGCTTGACGAGCCGCTTCCGAAACAAGTTTTCGGGCATGGCTGGTTACAATACGAAGGACAAAAAATGGCGAAATCGCTCGGTAACGTAATCTGTCCTAAGGCGTTGGTTGCGCAATACGGCGCGGACGCGATTCGATATTTTCTTCTGCGCGAATTCACATTCGGACCGGACGGTAATTTTACACAAAACGCATTAATCACTCGCTACAACGCCGACCTCGCAAACGATTTAGGAAATCTTCTTTCGCGAACTGTCGGAATGGTAGAAAAATATTTCGGCGGAACACTGCCGGAATTATCAGCCGAAGAAAGCGCGTTCGACCGCGAACTGATTGACGCGGCTACTTCAATGCTTGAAAAAGTTGAAACGCGTATGGACAAGCTGGCGTTTTCGGAGGCGTTAAATGAAATTTGGAATGTCGTGCGCCGCGCAAATAAATATATCGACGAAACCGCGCCGTGGGTTTTGGCGAAAGACCCGAGCAAGCAAGCGGAGTTGGCGAATGTTCTTTATAATTTGGCGGAAACGCTGCGTATAATCGCAATTGCGATTGCGCCCGTAATGCCGAATACTCCCGCGATTATTCGCGAGCAATTGAATATCACCGACAGCGCACTTTCCAAATGGGAAAGCGCGAAGAAGTTCGGGCTTCTGCCGCGCGGCATTGTCGTTACAAAAGGCGCGGCGGCATTTCCGCGCATCGAAAAAGAAAAATGAACGGAATAATCGACACGCACGCTCATTACGATAACGAACGCTACAACGATGACCGCAACGATGTAATTCGCGCGTTGCCGCAAAACGGTGTTGAAATGATTATCAACGTCGGATGCGATATAAAAACTTCAAAGGCTTCCGTTAAACTGGCGGACGCCTTTCCTCATGTTTACGCAAGCGTCGGATTCCATCCGCATTATGTAAAAAATCTGACAGAAAAAAATTTGCCGGAAATTTTAACGTTATGTGAACATAAAAAAGCAGTGGCGTTCGGCGAAATCGGATTGGATTTTTTTCATAATTTTTCGCCGCAGGAAACGCAACGTTATTGGTTTAAGCGATTGCTTGAAATTCTGCCGGCACTTGAGCTTCCCGCAATAATCCATTCGCGTGACGCAAACAATGAGGTTTTCGCCGCAATCGAAAATTCTGCCGTACGAAACGGCGTAATTCACGCGTTTTCCGGCGACGCCGATTTGGCAAGGGCATACTTGGAAATGGGTTTCCATATCGGAATCGGCGGCGTTGTTACGTTCAAAAAAGCAGATTCGCTGAAAGAAGTCGTTGCCGCGGTTCCGCTTGATAAAATTCTGCTTGAAACCGACTGCCCCTACCTCGCGCCCGAACCGTTTCGCGGCAAACGCAACGAATCAGCCTATCTTTCGTATGTGGCGAAAAAAATTGCAAAAATAAAGGGCGTATCCGTCGAAGACGTCTGCGCCCAAACAAATATTAATGCGAAAAAATTATTCAAAATGGGAGGAACCTCAAATGACCAAGAAAAAAACTAAGCTTTCAACGTTGGACAAGGTTGTAATCGCGGTAGTCGCCGCGGCAGTAATCGCGCTGGCGGCGTTCTTCGTTTACACGGAAGTTCTTGCAACCAATCCGTGTTTAACAGATTGCGAAATCTGCACCCCTCAATTCACAACAAACGGCAGTTGCCACTGCCACGGCGAATGCGGTACTGCGGGTTGCCGATGCGACACTTCACACGCGCATTAAAGTGAAAATCATTAATCAAAATCCAATCGCACGCTTCCGCTGATGGTTCGCATCGAAATTCGGTGATTGCCCGTGCCTTCGGCGGATGCGTTGCGTCCGTGATTTTGCCCGTTTACACGCACTGACCCCGAGGTTGATGATAAATTATAATTGAACTCGCGGGCATGACTGTCGATTTCGAGATTCACACTGCCGGAAGTCGATTCAAGCAGCGTTTCTCCGTCCCGAAATGAGTTCATGATATTTCCGTCGATGCGCACCGAGCCGCTTGTTGTTCTCGCTTCGAGAATCTGCCAAGTTGATTCCTCCAAGCTAACGCCGCCCGATGTGCT
>JAIRVD010000289.1 GCA_031254075.1 Clostridiales bacterium | reverse complement strand
TAATTTCCGGTTCCTTTTTAATGCTCACGGTTTCGATGATTGATTATCATTTTATCACACGATTCTATTTGTATATTTACGGACTGATGGTTGTAGTGCTTATTGTAGTGCGTGTTTTCGGGGCGAATGATAACACGGGTGCCGACCGCTGGATTTGGATTCCGAATCCGTTTGGCAGCGACATCAGTATGCAGCCGTCGGAATTCGCAAAAATTTTCGTCATTATTTTTCTTGCGAAATTTTTAGACGTTTTTCGCGAACGGTTTAACAAACCGCTTTGGCTCGCGCTTATTCTCGCTTTAATTGCGTTGCCCGTGCTTCTTATTGTTTTGCAGCCGTCGTTTTCCGCTTCGATGGTTGTTCTTTCCGTTATCTTGGTCGTGCTTTTCGTCGGCGGACTTTATTGGCGCACAATTCTCATCGGCTTTGCCGCGCTTACGCCCGTTGCCGTTATGCTTTGGTTCGATTTGCAGCGAAGCTCGCCCATCATCGTCACGCGTTTTCTCAGCAATTACCAATGGCGCCGCATCGAAAGCTTCCTTCGCCCGGAACTCGCTAACCCCGACGATATCCTCCAAACCGAAGGCTCGCTTGTGGCAATCGGAAAGGGCGGCATCTCCGGTCTCGGCTTCATGGAAAATCCGTATGTAATTCTCGGTCACAACGATTTCATCTTTTCCGTCACCGCTTCGCAGTTCGGCTTCGTCGGAGCAGCGCTGCTTCTTGCCGCAATCGCACTCATAATCATCCGATGCATTCACACCGCTCTCAAAGCCGCCGATATCGAAGGACGACTTATCGCCTCCGGCGTCGCAGGTATGCTAATCTTCGAAACCTTCTTCCACGTCGCCGTCGCAACCGACATTCTGCCGAATACAGGTATGCCTCTCCCCTTCATGTCTTACGGCGGCTCGATGATTTGGGTTCATATGATTGCCATCGGTCTTGTACTTAACATCGGGCTTCCGCGAAAACCAAAGTCCATCTTCGAAGATGAGGAAAAATCATGAACATCGCCCTAATCGCTCACGACAATAAAAAAAGGCTTATGGAAAACCTTTGTGTTGCGTACAAACATATCTTGTCAAAACATAAACTCTACGCCACCGGAACCACAGGTCAGCTAATCGAAGACGCAACCGGTCTGCCCATAACAAAATACCTCGCAGGACACCTCGGCGGCGAACAACAACTCTCCGCACAAGTCGCCCTAAACGACATCGACCTCGTTATCTTCATCCGTGACCCGCTTTACTCAAAACATTATGAACAGGATATCTATTCCTTGCTCCGCCTCTGCGACGTACACAACATCCCCGTCGCAAGTAATCTTGCCACCGCCGAAGCACTCCTCCTCGCACTCGAACGCGGAGACTTGGATTGGCGGTTGAATTTGAAAAGGTGAGATTCTCCTATTGTCCCCTGTCATCGGGGCTTTTTTTCGTACTCAAAATGCCGGGGCGTGCACAGGGGTAATTTTCCCGCCGCCGATGATGATGTCGCCGTCATAGAGTACGACGGATTGCCCGGGGGTGATGGCGCGTTGGGGGTGGTCGAATTCGATGTGTAGGCGGTCGATGTCGGTTTGGCGGAGGGTTGCGGGCTGCGGGACGTGGGCGTAGCGAATTTTTGCGTTTACACGCAACGAGTCGTTGAGTTTTTCAAACGGAATTAAATTTATCTCATGCGCGAATAAATTTTTTGAAAAAAGTTCTTCGGATGCGCCGACGATTATGGTATTTTCGGCGGCGTTTATTGCGGTCACGAAAAGCGGATTGGCGGCGGAAAGTCCCAGACCTTTCCGCTGTCCGATTGTGTAGTGGATGATGCCTTTGTGTTCGCCCGAAATTTTCCCGTCGGCGGAAATGAAATTGCCTTTTTGCGAACGGGAATTTGTATGGCGTTCGATAAAGCCGGCGTAGTCGCCGTCGGGTACGAAGCATATATCTTGACTGTCGCGTTTATTTGCGTTGGCGAAGCCCCGCGTTTCGGCGATGTTGCGAATTTCTTCCTTTGTCATTTCACCAAGCGGAAAAACAGTGTGCGAAAGCTGCTCTTGCGTCAACGTGTAAAGTACATAGCTTTGGTCTTTGTTCGCGTCCGCGCCTTTTTTTAATAAAAAACGCCCGCTCGCCGATTTTTCGATTCGTGCGTAATGCCCTGTGGCAATTTTTTCGCATTCAAGTTCCGACGCGCGGGATAAAAAATTTCCGAATTTCATAAAACGATTGCAGTCTACGCATGGATTCGGCGTCAAGCCGCTTAAATATGCTTGAACAAATCGTTCCGTTACTTCCGCCGCAAATGCTTCCGCAACGTCAAATACATAAAACGGAATACCCAATGAATCAGCAATCGCGCGCGCGTCGCCTTCACCGGAATTGAAGTCGTCGTCGGTAAAAAGCTTCATCATCCCACCGATTACCTCATGCCCCTCGCGTTGCAAAAGATACGCCGCAACAGAAGAATCAACGCCTCCGCTCATTGCCGTCAAGATTTTCATATTCACTTCCAGTAATCAAATTCAAATTCGTATAATTGGACTGTGTCGTTTTCTTGAATTCCGAGTTCTTCGAGGCGTGCAATTATTCCTCTCTCGCGCATGTAGCGTTGGAAAAACGCAAACCCGCGTTCGTCCGCCATATTTGTGTAGCCGAGAAGGCGTTCGATTCCCATGCCCTCTACTCGGAAATAGCCGTCCTTTACCTTTTCCACCGTGATAAATTCTTCTTCTCGTGTAGGTTCGAAGAAGGTTTCGTAATCCGGCTCGAAATCCGCAGGTTCGGGAGCGGTAGGCAGAATTTCCGCAATGCCGCGCATTAACGCGTCAATGCCGTCATTCGTTGCGGCGGAAATAAAATAGAGACGCCAACCCTTCTCTGCGCAAAAATTTTTTAATTCCCCGATATGTGTTTCTTCTAATTGAAGGTCGGATTTATTCGCCGCGATTATTTGCGGACGCTCTAATAATTTCGGATTAAACGCCGCAAGCTCGGCGTTGATTTTTTCCACGGCTTGCGTCGGAGTTAAATCATCCTCAAGCCGCGCCGCGTCCACAACGTGAACAAGAACGCGCGTGCGCTCGATATGCCGCAAAAAATCAAAACCAAGCCCTATGCCTTCACTCGCGCCCTCAATCAGACCCGGAATATCCGCAAGAACAAAATCGCGCCCGTAATCGTGACGCACAACGCCGAGGTTAGGCGAAAGCGTCGTAAACTGATAGTTGGCGATTTTCGGATTCGCCTTTGTCACGCGTGAAAGCAATGATGATTTTCCCGCGTTCGGAAAGCCGATTATTCCGACGTCGGCGATTAGCTTCAGCTCCAACGTCACCTGATACGCTTTGCCCGGCTTGCCGTCTTCCGAAAATTTCGGAGCCTGCCGCGCGGGTGTCGCGAAATGTTGATTTCCGCGCCCGCCGCGTCCGCCTTTTGCGAGAATTCGCCGCTCGTCCGGCGTCTTCAAATCAGCCATAACAAGACCGTCGGGTTTTCCCGTTTCGTCCGTTTCCCAACCGTAACGCACCAATGTTCCGACAGGAACTTTCAAAATCAAGTCATTCCCGTTCTTGCCCTTGCACTTGCTTCCCCCGCCGTTTCCGCCCTCTTCGGCACGAAAATTTTTCTTATAACGAAAATCCGTCAGCGTATTAACACTCGTATCGGCAACGAAAACAACATCGCCGCCGCGCCCGCCGTCGCCGCCGTCCGGTCCGCCGTTAGGAACATACTTCTCACGGCGAAAACTTATGCAGCCATGCCCGCCGCCGCCGGATTCTATCGTGATTTTTACATTGTCTGCGAACATTTTATTTCCCTTCTTTCGTTGCGATTAGCAGAAAGTGCGGATACCACAGTTTTGGCATCGCGGTAATTTTTACGCAAAAATTATTTTGCTCCAAAAATTTTTCGATTTCAGAGGGGTAGACATTTTCGAAATTAGTGCCGTTGATTATGCGGTCGTGTGCCGCGCTGCAAAAATTTCCGAATTTGCGGTTTGAGTCGATGTCTTTGATGATGATTATGTCGAAAAGCCCGGAAATTTTCGCCAGAATTTCCTGCCAAAACGCCGGTTCGAGGTGGTGGATAACGTCGCAGATGAAAATTGCGTTGCGTTGTTGCGGGGGAATTTTGCGAATTGCTTCAAGAATATCCGAATGCAAAGAAATTTTTTCGTTTTCGTTTCTCGGCAGAAAGGAAGCATACGAAGTGTCGGCGGCGAGAACATCGAGCGAAAGTTCATTTGCGAAATATTCGCTCCAAAACAATGTGCCGGAACCGAAATCTACTATGGAAGCAGTTTCGGTCGCGCGTAAAGCTTTTCGATTTCGCGTTTCATTTCGCGTTCGGGCAAAACGATTTTTCGCCCGTGATATTTTAGAAAATTGTACAGCTTTTTATCGGTAAACCTACTAATTAACATTGTGATTCCGAGCGCCGCCAAAATCGAAAGCTGCGGATAAAGCAGGATGCGATATCTCGCTTGCACAACACCGAGCAATAGCACGAGCGTGTAACCGATTGCGGTAGTCAGCAGAAAAATAAGTGCGGCGCGGTGTTTTTTTTCGCGCGTCGCGAAGAACGCGCCGACTGCCGCAAAAAACATAATCACAAAAATATGTGCGGAAAAACCAACCCACAGCGTGTTGCCGAGAACGCGATGAGTGCTTGCGGAATATTCCGCGTCGTCGCTGTGTATCACCCAGCCGAGAACGCCTTCGTCGGCGAAAGCGATTCGCGCTTTCTGCCATAAAACCGATGGGATTCGATGTCGCGAAGCCGCGAAAAGTTCGGCGGCGTAGTTCGACATTTCTTCCATTACAATTTCC
>JAIRVD010000272.1 GCA_031254075.1 Clostridiales bacterium | reverse complement strand
CTTTATATCCCGTGCCGAAGACGCACCGAATGAAATAAAGAGCATGAAAAAATTTATGCATGAAATTATTTGCCGCGCGGGCGAAGGTTCTCCCGATTGGAACATGACACCGAACGGCGATTTTACAAGCGCACCGACAGGTGATGCCGCAAAGGCACTAAATAAACTCGTAGAAATAATCAAAACTAACAGAGAAAATTAATGAAGAAAATATTTTCAGCAATTGCGATAGTGATTATTATTACGGTGTATACGGGATGCAGCGCAATTCCCTCGCGGGAAGAAATTGCTTCAATCGCGGAAGAAATTCGTGAAATTGCCTCGCAAGAAATTTACATACCGGAAAACATTACATCGGAAACCCCCGAACCTGTTATTAACAAGGAAGCCGAAAATTTTTTAAACGAAATGGCAGAATTGACAGAGTTTATGTATGCGCAGGCGGATTTGCCTTCGACGGTCTCGGAACAGCTTGAGCAACGGCTTCGTTCGCGCGAATTTGAATCCGTTGAAATATTGGATGTATTCGGCACGGTTGACGGAATTTTTATAGTCGCGCCGCATTTTGAAATGCCCGCGGAATATATTCCGCAAGAACGAACGTGGTACATTGGGGCAATCGAATTAAACGGCGAAATATGGCGCAGCGAGCCGTGGGAAGACGCGCTTACGGGAGAATTTATTACAACATATTCAAGATGTTTGTTTGATAAGAAAGGAAATATTTTCGGGGTAATAGCGTTGGATTTTGCCTTAGATAAATTTAATGAAACGGAGCGGGACGATGACAGATAAACTGACCGGACAGCTTAATTTTTTGGCGGAAGCCGATAAAATGAAAAGCATATTGCGTCAAACAAGAATTGCCGACTGTTCGCGGCAAGAAAATGATGCCGAGCATTCTTGGCATTTCGCGCTGACGGCATTGACGCTGTTTGAGTATTGCGGAATCGAAGGCGTTGATATCGACCGAGTAATTAATATGGCACTCGTGCATGATTTGGTCGAAATATACGCCGGTGATACTTTCGCGTACGACGAAAAAGGCAATGAAAACAAGGAAGAACGCGAAAACGAATCGGCGGACAAGCTTTTTTCTTTGCTTCCGAAGAAACAGGCGGCGGAATTCCGCTCACTATGGGAAGAATTCGACCGAATGGAAACGCCCGACGCGATATACGCCTCCGCCGTTGACCGCTTTCAATCGTTTCATAATATTTATCTGTCCGGCGGATATACATGGAAAAAGCATAAAGTCACCGCCGATAAAATCTACAAACGAATGGAACCCGCAAAAATCGCCCTTCCCGCGCTGTGGGATTTTATCGAACGAACGGTAAATGACGAAATCAAAAACGGAACTGTTATTCATTCGTAAAATCCGTCAACGCCTTTACATTGGAAACTTTGATGGATTTATAATGTGTTTCAACCCAGCCTAAGCGGGCAAATTCACGTAAAATTTTGCTTACCGTCACCCTTGATGCGCCGATTATGCCGGAAATTTCATCATGGGTGCAGTTTACATATTTTGATTCGCCGTAGAGGTTATCGAGAATAAACATCGCGATACGTTTATCCGCAGCAAAAAAAGAAATGTTTTCAATTTGATTTGAAAACACGCGAATCGTTTTCGAAAGATATTCGAGCATGTCCAAAGCAAATTGCGGATGATTGCCGATAATATCCGTCATCATTGATTTATCAATGAGAATGATTCCCGATTTTTTCAAAGCCTTCGCAGAAGAAGCTCTCGGAAGATTATCAAAAAAAGCCGATTTTCCAAAAAGGCTTCCGCCCGAAAAAACGGCCAATATTTTTTCGGAACCGTTCGGCGAACCTACATATATGCGAATTTTACCGCTTATTAAAATGTAAACATAATCGGCTTCATCGCCCTGCGTGTAAATGATTTGGTCTTTTTCATAAATTTTAGGTTTCGTCAAACATGCAAAAATTTCGGGATTTTTTAGACGAAATACATGTCCCTCTGTGCCGAATGTCGAAATCATAAAACCACCTCGATTTTTTTGAATAGTAGCGTATTTTACATTCTCGGGCAACATCCGGTGTTAAAATGCAACAGCGAAATGAGGGAAAGAAAATTGTTAAATAATAATTAAAACGTATAAGGAGGTTTTACCATGGGTATGACCATGACCCAAAAAATTTTAGCCGCGCACGCGGGACTTGCGAGCGTGACGGCGGGGCAGTTAATCGAAGCAAAGCTTGATTTGGTGCTTGGAAACGACATTACCGCTCCGGTAGCGATTAAGGAATTCGCGAAAATCGGAGCAGCCGAAGTTTTTGACAAGTCGAAAATCGCGCTTGTCCCCGACCACTTCGCGCCGAACAAGGATATACTTTCGGTGGAACACTGCAAGCAAATTCGCGAATTCGCGCATAAATTCGAAATTGAAAATTATTTCGAAATCGGCGAAATGGGAATTGAGCATTGTTTGATTCCGGAAAAAGGACTTGCCAAACCCGGCGACGCAATCATAGGCGCGGACGGCACAATGGAACTGCTGACAAAATACTCCACTTCGCTACAGAAGGAACATATAGGAGTGCTTGACGGAACAACCTATTATGAGAAGGACAAAAGCTGGTTGTACTATGTAGCCACGCCATACAACGGCGAAGAAGTGCCGGAGGGATTCATTGTGACGGAAATACCCGCGCG
>JAIRVD010000261.1 GCA_031254075.1 Clostridiales bacterium | reverse complement strand
GTGTCGGATTTATGCTCGAAATAAAATGATAAACCGCCGGGCGTTACATCTTGAATGTGCATGGAAACATTAAGCGCATCAATTGCTTCGTCGGGTGAAGGCGTCGTTGTCGGTTGCGGTTCGATTTCGGGCGGCGGCTGTACGCGTACTCGCGTGCCGCTTGCGATGTATGCTTCAATATCATAATGACGAATATCAATGCCGTCCTCTTGGTGGATTTCAAAATCTTCTTCGAATCCGAAGTAGAGTCGGTTTAGAATGGCATAAAACACAGGTGCATTGTGACTTCCCGAGCCAACGGTAAGAAGATATTCGCCAACATCAACAAAATAATTATAAACGAATATACCGCTTCCGCCATCCGTACCTGTGAATTCGCGCAAATCATTCAGCGTCAAGTCCGCGCCGAATTCTTGCGCGATTGCGCGAACATCGGCAAGTGTCATGTCACGTGTAATTCCGCCGGAATCCGCACGGAATGCGTACCATGAATCACCCTCATTCCATTTGGCGTAGACTTCATAAATATAGCTGTTGCCGTCATTTTCGATGCGGAATCTGTTTCCCGATACGGCAACGGCTTCGCCGCCATCCCATATATCCAGCGAATAATCCTCCGAGCCTACGTATACCGCGTTCCAACGCTGAACCGATATAGAGTTCGGCGGGTAGTTGTCGCCGAATAATAATTCAACTTCACCGTCGCCGCTGCTTAGATTCAGCGTAAATTCGCTGTAGTCGCGCAGTTGAAGCGGATGCGGCGAATCGGATTGATATCCGCGTCCTTCACCGTTTTCATATTCAACATACCAACCATTTGTCAGTTGAGCGGCTTGAATATTTTGTTGCACCGCGCCCGCGTCGGTAAAATTAAGATGTAATAACGGCGTTCTCTCCGGTGTGTCCGAAAATATTCCATTGGATTGCCTGTTCATCGCAAACCCCACGCTCAACACGGCAACCAATGCTACTGCCGCGAAAACAATAATTCTTGACGGCTTTTTAAAATTCAACACGTTTTTCAACCTCTCCTTCACGCCGCCCTCGCCGAACGCAAGGGGGCTTACCGCTATAATGCGCCGTTCCGTTGCCATTTTCAGCAGCGAAAGCGAATAGTCCTTTTTTATTTCGCCGCCCATTTCTTTCAAAACACGTTCGTCACAGCTCATTTCCATATCAACGCCCATTAATAAAAACGCCGCCCAAGCCAACGGATTAAACCAATGTAAACACAGAATAAAATACGCGCCGAGCTTCACGATATGGTCGCGTCGTTTGATGTGCGTCTGCTCATGCAGAATAATATAATTGCGTTCCTTTTCGAATAAGCCCGGCGGTAAAAAGATTTTCGGCTTAAACACGCCAAGCACAAACGGCGATTGAATGCTTTCCGCTTCATAAATATTTGCTTCCGAGCAAACGGCGTTTTTCATTTTTCGCTTGAGAATGAAATAAGAAATAATGCCGTACAAAAACATAACGGCGACGCCGATAATCCAAATCCACGAACCGATAAACGTCAAAACCTGCAAAGGATAAACGCTTGAAATTATTTCGGGCGACGGCACGGGAAGAACGCCGCTCACCGCGTTATTCACAAACGGAATGCCGCTGTCGATGCGCGGTACGGGCTGAACGGCTATATCGGGCGGAATGGTTTGCGCGTTAAACGGAATCAAACTGAATACGCTCTCAACAGAATAAGGAACCGCCAACCGAAATGCCGCAACCAACCAAAGACAATAGGAAATGATTTTCGGTGCTTTTTTCAATAGTAAACGCGCAAAAATAACAGCCGCAATTACAAACGCACCGGTCAGGCTCATATTAAGAATCGTTAGAAATAATTTATCCATTTTCGTCCCTCCCTGAGCAGAGCGGTCTTTGCTCTGCCTCGTGTTCATCTATAAGACGTTTTAATTCGGCGGCTTGTTGCGGCGTCAGCTTTTTTCCTCCGAAAAATGACGTGATAAATTTCGGAAGCGACCCGCCGAACGTGTCTTCTACATATCGGCGGCTCTGCCGCGCGATTAACTCGTCTCGCGTCAAAACCACAGTTACGTTTGCGTTTTCGTTCTTGAATACGCCTTTGCCGCACAGCTTTTTTAATACTGTGTATGTAGTAGATTTTTTCCAATCCAATTCCTTTTGCGCAAGGACGACCAACTCCGGCGATGTAAGCGGAGCTTCCCGCCAAATCAAAGCCGCGAGTTTTTCCTCTGCCGCGAAAATGTTAATGCTTTCTGCCATAACAAAACCTCCGGTCTATCCGCACTCGACTGAATGCAGTCTAGCATGGACAGACCGGAGGTGTCAATAATATGTTGAATTTTTTTTTAATTTGTTATAATAATAAAAAAGGCAATCGCAAGGCGATTGGCATTGTTAAACAGAGAAGTTGAAATAGCCGTAACTTCGTTGGGTTGGCAGCTATTTCTTTTTATAATAAATTATGTCGATATAAGAAAAGGGGGTGAACGCCGATGGATAAAAATGGTGTGATATTTTTATTTATTTGCGTTTTGCTGTTTGTTTCGTGCGGCGGAAATGAAGCGGAGGATGACCGTATAGTGATACGGCTTGCCGCGCCGCAGAATGCGTTGATTGAGGATTTCGACACAAATTTATACAAGTTGTGGCTGGAAGAACAAACGGGACTGCGAATTGAAATGATATGGCTGCCGGAGAACACCGCCGAGCAGATTGCGCAACTTGCGTTATCGACGGGGGAGGATTTGCCGGATGCGTATATCGGGTTCGGAAGCCACGGACTTTTCAAGCAACCGAATTTGCAGACATATATTGATTCGGGCGTAGTAATTCCGTTGAACGATTATATTGAGGAGTACGGTGTTCACACGAGGGCGATTTTTGAGCATCTCGAAGATTTCTATGTGGAAGAACTGATGACGCAAAGCGACGGCAATATTTATTTTATGCCGGGATTTACATATCACAATATTACGCGCTATTCGCAGATTCTTTGGATAA
>JAIRVD010000198.1 GCA_031254075.1 Clostridiales bacterium | reverse complement strand
CAAAATGCGGACAGTATCCGCATGGGGCGGTACAGGTTTCGACTGTCCAAGCTATTTGGCCATTCTCTTGATAAATTGTCTTCAAACTTGGATAGTGCCACATGTCCGGGAAGAAAATAAAGATTGGCACCACAATTTATTAGTTTCGGTTCCGCAATATCTCCGAAGCTTGTCACGGGTTTAACGCAATCAAATATAGTTGTTCCGGGCTTTCCTTCATCCCATAATTCGGCGATTTCATCTTCAGTCATAAAAGCCGCCGTGAGGTTAGATTGGGGGTCTAAATCCGCCGCCAAAATCGTTTTCCCCAAATCTGCATATGTCCATGCTAAATGATAGGCGAGTGAAGTCTTGCCCACACCGCCTTTATTATTAAAAAATGTCAACGTTTTAATCATAGGGCACACCTTAAAATGGCTATCACAGAACCGGCATCTACCTGTAACTCCAACTGAGGATTTGAATTTTGTTCAAGTAGTTGGCGCGTAATAGCGATTCCTCTCCCAAAGGACTGAACAAATCCCAGTGTTTTCATAATTGCTCCTAAATTGGGGTTTCGATAATCCGTGATACCGGGTCTACCAAAATTATCTTGGTTCACATTTCCATATGGTCCGCCGGGGCTGATGATTTCAATTCTGTCTTCATACCAATAAACCCGTGTTGGGGCATTTGTACGTTCGTAAACCCGATGCATTACCGCGTTATACAACATTTGCAGAATAGCCGCCTGTGGATAAGGGGTTGAAATAGTATGGGTTGAATTTGAAGTAACATCATACATCATTCGGTTATGAGCCCGAAATTTTTCATCTGCCCTTCGAAGCATTTCTGTCAACGCGCCGCCTATAAGCTCTTCATCCACCACGGGGTCTGTCAGCATGGTTCCGTTAATACGCAAGAATTGTATGCCGGAACCGGGTATAAAATCTTGCGGGCTTTTACCCAACGCCAAAAGCCCCGATAAAGTCGGGGTAGTGTCCTCAGGCGAAACAATCATTCTGCATGAAGCCAAACGCTCGGGATAGCTGCGGTTATTTGCTTTTAAAATATCCCGTGCAAATGCTAAGGGTAAATATTCTATTTCAAATATACTGCGAGATAGGTCTTCTATGGTTGCGATGGGGATAGGGTATAAATCAAACGGAAGATTTTTATGTCGGCGTCTTTCAATTAAAATTCGTTCATCTTGTTCATTGGCAATGGAACGCCGTGAGCCTGTCCGAACCCAAATCCGCCCGTCGTATTTAACGGGAGGCATATCGGAAGGCCACACAGTCACCACCGCCATATCTGAGCCTTTTAAGTTCACTTTTTTAACATCCATAACCGGTAATGGCAATATATTACCGTCTGTCTTTATATCCGCCAGGCTAAGAAGCAATCGGTCATTGATGGGTTCGTTTGAAGGGGAACCATCGTCGTTGGCTCCGATGAACAAAACGCCGGGTCTATTGTGGTTGGGTAAGTCATTGGCAAAAGCGCAAACCGCCTGACGGGCTTTTTCCTTGACGCTATTGGAATTAAAACTCTGCTTGCGCTCGACAGTATCGGATTCTAAATCATCAAGCATCGCCATCAATTGTTTTGCAGTAAATGCCTGTTGCACATTAATGACCTCCACCCATTCTCTTTTCCCCAGTATATCACAAATTAATGGTGTGGATTAAATTACCAGTAAAAATATTTCAAATCGGTATGATTGTGTATATGTCTGATTTTTGGCGATTGAACCCCTAAGAAATTCCGCACTTCTGTTTGATACGCTTAATATGTATGCTCGGTGCGCTGGCGCGGATTTTCACGCCGTATTTTGAGCCGTGTTTTACGAGGACGGGGGGTTCGAGTTTCATTTCGTCGGTGGCGGGGGTAACGATGCCGTAGCCTTTGCGGCGAACGTCTTCGAGGGCAAATTTGATTTTGTCGAATTCTTTTTTGGCTTCGGCGAGAACTTTTATTGTTGAGATGAGTTGGTATTCGCCGGCGATATCCATGCCGGTGGTTTCGGAGAGAATTCGGTAGAAGAGGGATTCGTCTACGGAGAGTTCGATGTGGACGGTTCCTTCGCCCAGAGCGATTTTTTCGAGATGGGCTTTTTTTACGTGTTCGTTTTCTTCGAGAATGGCGACGTGATTTTTCATTTCGCGAAGTTTTCCTACGCCGCAAACCATTTGCTTTACAACGCCGATGAAGGATTGCTTCAGCCAGTGTTCGAGGGGGAGAGTTTCAATCCATTTGGGGTAGTTGAGGCGAATTTCTTGTACGGGGAATTCGTAAAGCACGCGTTCGATTACGGTGTTGATGTCTTCGATTTTAAGTTGCGCGCAATTGAGAGCCATTACGGGCGAGCCGTATTTTTCCGAAAGCTCGTCGCGAAGTTTTTCCGCCTCGGGTGAAAACGGCGACTTTGTGTTAAGAATTACTACGAACGGCTTGTTGATGCTTTTTAATTCGCGAATGACGCGTTCTTCGGCTTCGATGTAATCTTCGCGCGGAATTTCCGCTACGCTGCCGTCGGTTGTCATTACGATTCCGATGGTCGAATGGTCATTTATTACTTTTTTTGTTCCTGTTTCGGCGGCTTCCGCGAATGGCATCTTGTCTTCCGACCACGGTGTCGAAACCATGCGCGGTTTGTCGGCGTCGTCGCCGTCAAGATGTCCCATCGCGCTCGGAACGAGATATCCGACGCAATCAATCATGCGCACTTTGAACGTTGCCGCTTCGTCCAAATGAATTTCTACCGCTTCGTTTGGAACAAATTTCGGCTCGGTTGTCATAATTGTTCTGCCCGCCGCGCTTTGCGGAAGCTCATCCGTTGCGCGTTCTTTGCTGTAGCCGTTTTCGATATTCGGAATGACAAGCAAATCCATAAAACGTTTTATAAACGTCGATTTGCCCGTTCGAACGGGTCCGACGACCCCTATGTAAATGTCGCCCTTTGTCCGCTCGGCGATGTCGCGGTAGAGATTTTGATAATCCATAAATGAAACCTCCCTTAAGATTTAAGTGTTTGACCGTGCAGAGTGCGTACGGTTAAGACATTGTACTGATACAATATCTTATGCGCGAGACGAAAATCTATGCTTGTGCTAATATAAAAATAAAAGAGGTGATTTGCTTTGAGAATTTGTCCCTATATTTCCTTCAACGGAAATTGCAACGAAGCCGTTGCGTTTTATGAAAACGCGTTTAACGTAAAGGCGGAAATCTCGCGCTACAAAGACGCACCGCCCGGAAACGGCTACGCACCCCCCGCAGAAACGGAAAACTATATAATGCATGCGCAATTCGAAGTTGACGGCGCGATGATTATGCTTTGCGACATGCCGCCCGATTCCCCCGCAAAAATCGGAGACAACATTGCGATTATGGCGGAATTCGACAGCGAAGAAAAAGCAAAGGCTGCGTTCAACGTACTGAAAGACGGCGGAAACGTTTCAATGGAAATTCAAGAAACCTTCTGGAGTAAATGTTTCGGTTCGTTAACCGATAAATTCGGAATAAACTGGAATATTTCCATCGGCTGCCCTCAAGAATAATTCTACAATTGAAACCGGCTGTTTCATTAAGAGACAGCCGGTTTTTACATTGCACAGAAAATTCAGCAAAAAAATATTGACAAGTAAACTTGGCGCATGTTATTGTGACTTTGACAACATAACTTGTTAAACCAACAATTTCCGGGAGGGTGTATTCATGAGCAAAACTGAGGATAGCGCCGTTGATAACAACGCTTGCCGCAAAGAAGAAATTTTAGCGATAAGCAGAAAATCAAAGCATGACGAGGGTGTGGAATCTGCGGAAAATAGGGGAAGCAGGTTGGGAGATTATTCCGTCGGTGTATTCGGCACACTCATCGCCGCGTTTGCGCTTTTTAAGGGAGAATTCGCAACGGCTTGGGCGGCTTTGTTGATTGTAAACGCTTACGCATTAGGAATTTTCCTTACCCTGTACCGCTTCACGAAAAGAAAAATCCATTTTTTTTTCGTAGTTTGGACGGCTATCATCTTAATCGCTTTTCTTGCGCTGTTCCTTGCTGCGATTTATGGGTTGTGGATATTTTGAAAAATGAAATCATTCTAAAAAATAAATTGAAATCGGCGCGTGCGGAAAAAAAACTTTCACAAGCTGCTTTGGCAGAAATGGTAGGCGTTTCCCGTAACACCATCAGCTCCATTGAAACAGGGCAGTTTTGCCCTACCGCAAAGTTAGCCCTTATCCTCTGTTTCGCCCTGGACAAAAAATTTGAGGAATTGTTTTATTTTGATAAATTATTCTAATAAAGGCAATGTCGTCAACTTAGCATAAAGCGCGTTTACGGCGGTCGCAGAATTTTTTCTTCGCAAAGTTATTATACCGCTTTGCTGAGAGGTTTTCTTGCTTTTATTACGCTTTTTCTTTCTGCGAAGTTTGAGTCATATAATATGAATATATATTGAATGGAGATAACAGATGAATATTTCGATTTCAACAGCAAATCTGTTTTTTATTCCCTTTGAAAAAACATTGGAAATATATAAGAAAGCAGGTTATGGATATATTGAATTGGCCGGTTATTGGAAAGGCGGAGAATGGGAGATTGCTCAACACTTAAAGGGTATGAAA
>JAIRVD010000184.1 GCA_031254075.1 Clostridiales bacterium | reverse complement strand
GGAAAATTGAAGAATTTTACCGTTTCAAAAAACAGACTTTTAACTTCGAAGATATTCGTGTTATGAGCCTTAAAGCTATGAATAACCTCAACTTCTTATTAAATATCTTAATCGGTTTTCTATCAATGAAATCAACTGATGGCAAGGATAAACCGATTATCGTTTCTTTGATTAATCAAGTTAAACAAATTTACAAAGATACCAAAAATATTCTGTATAGTGTCTGTTCAGGCATTTCTATTGTTTTTGCTATCGCTAATACAGGCATTGGTTTACCACCGCCTATTTTAATTCAAGGGTTTTTTCAGCTTTCTTTGTTGTGATTTTTTATAGGAAGTTGAATATAACATAGATTGTCATAATGCGTCGAATATGATATTTTCTTAGCAGTTCACATCGGGAGGAATTCGACATGGAGTATTCATTTAACGAGCAGGTGGAGAATCATCTGCGGACGAAATCGTTGAGGGAATTGAAGTCATTGGTTATTCGACTTGCGGCGACGGTGCCGAATACGTCGCAGCAGCGGATATTTCTTGATGTATTGGAAGACAAGCGGGTAATAATTGACAAGCAGGGCGAGAAGACGGATGCCGAGAAGACATTGGCTGATTTGCAGTCGTTTTATGATGAGATAGGAAATTACTGTATAGACGCACATTATAATGACGGATATGGTTGGGGTTCGCAGGAAGGTTTTGTAATTCAGGATGACGACGGATTTGCCGCGGATTTTACGCAGGCGTATTATTCTTGCGAACGGCTGTTGACGGAAGGGCAGTATTCGGCGGCGGCAAAGGCGTTTCGGTTGTTGTTTAACACGATGATTAAGTTTAATGAGGTTAACAAGAATAATGATTTCGGAGCAATTTATATTTCGACATTCGTCGAAGCGGGGCTTTTTGATATCGACAGCAACAGAGCGAAGGCATTGCGCGGATACAGCGCGTTTATGGCGAACGAATCGGATTTGCGCAATGATTTGATTCATATTTACAGGCTTTGTGTTGAATGCGGCAGTAATCTTACGTTTAAGGATGTTCTGGAAGCCGGGAATGAAACGGTTCCGGACATAGAAAATATTTTAGCGCAATGGGTGGAAATTTTATTTGAACAACCGCCGCGCATGGCAACGCCGCTGGTGAAGGAAGCCGCGCTGTTATCGGACAGACCCGAAATAATGGAGCAATATGTAAAATCCGTCGGACTGAGCGAGCCGCTTGCGCATTTAACGTTATGCGAAATGCTTATCGAGCAGGAATCACTGACCGAAAAAATAATAGAAGCCGCAACATACGGACTGAAGCACACGGAGGTAGACGCGTCGCTGCGCGACAAGCTTGCAACTCTGCTTGCCGATAACGCAAAGCGCGTTGCCGACCACCAATCCTACACATATGCCGTAATGGAGCGGTTTTATTCTTGCAAAAATCTTGAAACATATCTGCCAGTAATCGGCTTAAATTCACCCGAAACCAATCTTCTCGCGCTTTCAAAAATTGAGATGCCGAAAACCCATACTCCACACGACAACATCAAAGCCGACTATTACATCATTCAAATGCTTAACGGAATGTATTACACTGCCTTCGACGCAATCAAATCAAACGAAAGCAGCATCGGCTGGTCAACCTCCCTTAAAGGCACCCTTTTCCCATTCTTCATAGCCCTGCTTTCCGGCTTCGACTCCTCCGCCGTCACCATAAAAAAACTCGTCTCTAAAAAAATTAACAACGCCGACATCAACGATGTCTACAAAATTCTCAAAAAAAATCGCAGCGTAATCCCTGTCGAACAAGAAAAAACCTGGTACAACTGGTGCATTAAAGAAACCATGAACCGCATTGACGCAATCCTCACAAAGCAACACCGAGGCGCATACGAACGCGCCGCATGGTTGCTCGTAGCAATGTGCGAAGTCCAAACAATCAACAAACAAGAAGCCCCGCTCGCCCTCGTCCGAAAATATCTGGAAAAGTATTTCCGACAACGCGCGTTCCTAAGCGAAGTAAAAATGGCAATGAGCGATGCGGGAATGAGGATATAACTTAAAAAGATTAAGACCACGGAAGCTCCGCACCCCCGCCCGTTTTTTGAAAAAAACGGGACAAAAACATACGAAAATGCCGCGATTTCTCGCGGCGTTTTATATTGAGTTTTAGCGAAATAATGCCCAATTAATGTCCAAAATGATTTTTAAGACAAAAAGGGCAAAAAGAAAAACCACCCGAAATCTTGATTCCAAGCGATTCTTACAGGTTTTGCATATTTCTACGCGAACGATTATGTTCATTAAGCATACGTCAACCATCGCTTTTTCAAGTTTATTATATCATAAAACCCCCGAAAACGTGTCTTTACGGGGGTTTTTGAATTATTAATTGCGATTTTATAACCGAATCAACTCAGCGATACTCATTGCGATGTTATCAAGGATATCGAAAAATTTATCGTTAAGGTCGTAATATTTTCCGTTCGGTTTTGTGACGGGGTCGTAGGCTTCGATGGATTCGCGGTCTTTGCGCGCGACTACGTAGGTTGTGACGGCGCGTGATTCGAGCATTTCGCAGATTTGTGCGACGGATTTTCCGCTGTGCGTTGGAATGTGTGGCGGCGCGTCGGTGATTAAGATGAAAATATTGCGCGACGAACCGTCGTCGCGATGCGAGTTGAGCAGCTCGATTCCGGTTTCGAGCGCGTCGAGCGAGGATTCGGGAATATCGCCGCCGTAAGT
>JAIRVD010000118.1 GCA_031254075.1 Clostridiales bacterium | reverse complement strand
ACCGCTGTTTACAACTTCAAATATTTCTGTTCCTTCTTCGCTTCCTGAATGTCTTATTTGCAGCAGCATAATAATTTACCCCCACGATTGTATTAGATAAAATTAACGCGAATGTTGGGTATTTTTGTTGATTATACAATAAGTTTGCGGTAAAAGCATGTGTTAACGCAAAAATAATAAAAAAATCCGAACTCATCCACGATGATTTTCACATCGGAAGGTTCATCATGATTTCAAATGCGGGCAAGACTATGCTTGCATTACTAAAGTTGAAGCAAAAAGGGAATCCCCCGACGAAAACGAAAGCGTGGGAATGTTCAAACACAAGAAAAGGCTACTGGCGAACGCCCAGCAGCCCAATCTTGCATAAGTCACTTACAACCGAAAAATTGGTAGCATCCTACCCGATTTTTTTTAAGATTTTCAAATCATCCGATTATTGGTTTTCGTCATCTTCATCGTCGTTTTCGTTTTCATCCTCATATTCGGAATTGGCGTCCGCTTGCTCATCGTCTTCTGCCGAATCGTCATCGTCTTCTGACTCTTCATCTTCCCTTTTATCTGCGTGCTTATCTTCTTCGTCTGCGTCGTCTGCGTCGTCGATGTCATCATCTTCTTCATCGGTTTCATCAATTAACTCGGGAACATCCAACAACGTTACATTGCGTATAACAGGCATATATATGAAGCTGCCTTCATAAGGCGGTGTGATGCATATACCGACAATAGTCATGGGGTCAAAATCAACGCGCACTTCATTGTATACATTTGGCTCAAGGTATATTTCGCCAACGGTGTGAGAATTGCCAAAAGTATCAAAAACATTGATTTCCCAAGTCCCGCGAATATTCGTATCATTTACAATCGTCCCTACGTCGAAGCCGACGCAATCGGGTATGGGTCTGTTAAAAACATCGCGGTTATCAATATACATTGTATTGCCGTTCGGCATTGTTATTACATACTCATCCGTTAATACATTCCACACATAATATTCCTCTAAATCCCGGTCTAAATCCCGGAAATAATGAGCATTTTCATTGTAATAAGTAGACCACCACCACAAAGCTTCAATGGATTTTGTATTGTTGTTCAGCAGAAGCGCATCCGCAAAATCATTAAGCTCTGCGCGATGGCGCATATACGCTTCATTGAATTCATCAAAACCGCTGTATACATAGGGGCCGATACGATAACCCGATACTGTTGAGTCGTACCAATCGTCCCAGTCATCCCAATTTTCCCAATCACACCAAGCTTCCCAAGCCTTCCATTTTTCCGTCATAATACAGTATTCTTCTTCAATTTCCACTGCTTCAAATTCCACTGCTTCAAATTCCGCTTCTTCAATTTCATCCTGTGCAAATGCCGCTCCGAACATATTGCCCGAAATCAAAAAAACAGACAGTGCCAAACAGATAATTACCTTGACTCGCTTTTTCATAATTTCCACCCTTTTCTTTATTTTGATTTTGCTTTGCATTTTACACAAAGTATATTAAAAAAGCCAGCAAATGTTTGTTAAATTTTTCCGAAATTTTGTTAAATATCAGTTAATTATTTGCTCCGACTTACGAATTCAGACAATTGAAACAAACAAAAAATCCGAACGCATCCCCGATGATTTTCACATCAGTGAGGTTCGGATTATTCGTGAGCATTGCCCCCGACAGGACTTGAACCTGCACGGTGTCCCACCGGAACCTAAATCCGGCGCGTCTGCCAATTCCGCCACAGGGGCATGAAACCGGGGTGGATACCTGCTTTATGTGAGATATTGAAAAAATTTGCACACTCTACTGAAAGTACGATAGAATGCATTTGCTGTAAAAAGACGGCAGTGACCGTGGGGCGTTGGACCACCACACAGCGAGCGCAGTGATTAGGACATCGCCTGACACACAGGCTTACGCTTGCCACTACGCTCATACTTTAGCATTTTTCCCCCATTGTTTCAACAACGTTGATATTGGCATAGAGATGGAAATGTGCGACATGCAGTCTTAAAAGTTCGACGAAAATGTTCAATTGGTATTTCAATTTGTATATATACTCCAAGATGCGTGGGGTGATGGCAGAAATCTGCCTTCCTTGCACATCGAGGTGAATAAGATTCGCACTGCTCGCAGCAGATAAATAAAACGCGCCGCACAGGGAATTAACCCAATGCGGCGCGAATCGCTATCAATTTTCTGACGAGAATTATTTCTCGTCTTTTTTGGTTTTCGAAATATAAAAAAGTAGCACAGAAACACCGATTCGTGTATATTTATACCAGAACGCGAAAACATCTGCCTCCTCTGTCGCCGAAAACGCGTTGAAGCGTTCGCGATTTTCGGCTCGTCGTCGGCAAATGTTTTCTGCGTTCGGTATGGATGTAAGCATTTTGAAATAGAGGAGCGTTTTTATGCGATTAACGGGGACGAGTGCCTATGGAGTGAGGCTTCCGATAATTGGCGCAGGTGCCGATTTGGCGGAAATAGTTACCGAGCATGTTTTGAAGGTAATTGAGTTGCAGGGAGATGTGCTTTCGGAAAATGATATTATAGCGGTTACGGAAGGGATTGTTGCGAAAGCGGAAGGGAATTTCGCAAAATTATCGGATATCGGCGACGATGTTCGTGCGAAGTTCGGAGACGTTGAAATTGGGTTGGTTTATCCGATTACATCGCGCAACCGTTTTTTGAATATATTGAAGGGCATTGCGCTCGGCGCGAAGAAGGTTCATATACTACTTAGTTATCCGCAGGATGAATTCGGAAATCCCGTGATGGACATTGATAAGCTGGACGAAGTCACGGACAAAATTAAGGGGCTTGTGACGGCGGCGGAATTTGCGGCGGTTGCGGGCAGGTACAGGCTGAAATACACGGACGTTGACTATGTAGAGCTGTATGAGAGCGTGGGCGAAAACGTGCGCGTATATTTTTCGAACGACCCGAGAGATATTTTGAAAATTACAAAAAATGTTCTTGTCGCGGAAGTTCACAGTCGCAACAGAACGAAGGCGCGGCTGTTAAAAGCCGGCGCGGAAAAGATTTTCACGCTTTCGGATATTTTATGCAAAAGCGTAAACGGCAGCGGATTCAACCCGCTGTACGGCGTTCTCGGCTCGAATCTTTCGACCGAAAATTCTTTGAAACTTTTCCCCGCGAAGGCACAGGAATTTGTTGAAACGGTGCGGGCGCGTTTTCGTGAAAAAACAGGTGTCGCTCCGGAGGTCATGGTTTACGGCGACGGCGCGTTCAAAGACCCGTCTTGCGGAATATGGGAACTCGCAGACCCCGTAGTTTCGCCCGGCTACACAGAACGCCTCGGTCGCGAACCGGTAGAAATAAAAATGAAATTCATAGCCGACAACGTCTTCGGCGACCTGAGCGGCGACGAACAACGCGCCGCCATCACCGACCTGATTAAATCAAAAAAAGAAAATCCGGACTCATTCCGTGTGGGCACAACGCCGCGCATGTACGCCGACCTTGTCGGCAGTCTCTGCGACCTTATGGGCGGCAGCGGCGACAAGGGTACACCCGTAATTTTGGTGCGCGGATATTTTGATGATTATTCGGTGGAATAAATTTGGACTTGCAATAATTACCATAAAATGGTATTGTACCTCCAGTGCATAAAAAGGGAGGACTTCAACATGACCAGAAACACAACAACCATGCGCTTTGACGAAGATAAATTTGACTTGACTGAACACAGAAAAGCGGCGAGCGCGGATAAGCGGGAAAAAGACCGTCTTAAACGCGTACGCCGCCAAGTAAAGATTGGCAAAATTTCGCTTGCAATTGTTTCGATAATAATTTTTTTCGCACTGTTCTTTGTAGCCACCCAACTCGGGTGGATGAATTTCAGCTAAACTTCCACTAAAATCGGAAATATCATCGGGTTGCGCTTGGTGGATTGCCAAATATATTCGCGCAAGTCTTCTTTCACACGATTTTTGATATACTGCCTGTCGGCAGTATTTTTTTGTTCGAGGTCGTAGAGGGTGTCGGCTACGACAG
>JAIRVD010000375.1 GCA_031254075.1 Clostridiales bacterium | reverse complement strand
ATTGACAAAGTTTTTCATCGCGATTTTTTTTCCGACGGCGCGGAACTGCAACGGGTCAACAAGAAACAGAATTCCCGACGAGTTGCGAATATGCGCGGCGTAGATATCCATGTAAGCGGTATCCACCATTCCTTCGCCGGCGACATCGAAGAACGCGATATTTATTTCCGGCTTCGTCTCGTCCGAAAACGAAAACGTAAAAATAAACGGCTCCTGCTGCTTTTCCTTTTGCGTCGGGTCAAGCAACATGCCGTGTTCGATTAGCGGGTCTTCATATTCGAATTTAAATTTGCGTCCCATTTCATTATTGATTGGCGTGCAGAAAATAGGGAAATTTCGCGGCGTAATTGTTTTAAGCGTATGAATCAAGCTTGTAAGATAAACCGATTTTCCCGCCTGAGACGCGCCTACAACGGAAATAACGGTGCTTGGCGCAAAGCCCGCACTCTGCGGAATATCATTATGACAGAACGGACAAATACGCCGCGTTGTTGTGTTGCCGTAATCATCCTTCAACGACGAAAGCACACCGCGATGAAATCCTTTGTTAATTTCGTTAAATTCGTCCGGGTCGAGCGCGGCGGAAATTTCTCCAGAGGAATCCATATGAAAACGAGCGCGGTATTCATCCAAAATTTCATCGTACTCCGCCCTGTAACCTTCCGCATCCAACGTCTCCAACGCGCGGAACATCACTCTGTCATGCGCGAAATTTCGAAAACAATATAAGCAAACAATTTCGTGTGTCTTATCCATTCTCGCGCGTTCGATTGCGTCTTTTTTCTTTTTAAAAAAACCCATGCAATTCACCCCTCGTACATTTTATCACATTAATTGGTTGAATATGCAAAAATCGCCCCGCAGGACGTTTCTACCGTCATATAAAATCATAAACTTTATTGGCAACGCGACGCTGTAAAAATCTTTTTTCCGTCCCGTTCCATTTGCGAATTAAACTGACGTGTGTGGTATTAAATTTTTTCTTGACAAACCATTTTTACCGTTGTAGTATTGCTCTGTTGTCTTGAATTTTTTTGCTTTTGGGCGCATAGCTCAGTTGGGAGAGCGCCTGCCTTACAAGCAGGATGTCATAGGTTCAAGTCCTGTTGTGCCCATTGCCCCGCGAAGGGGCGTTTTTTTCGGCGGAATAGCTCAGTTGGCTAGAGCAAGCGGTTCATACCCGCTAGGTCGCTGGTTCAAGTCCAGTTTCCGCTAGGTTGTTTCGCAACGTAGTCCATTTTGAAAAAACAATGTTTAAAAGAGGTGTGGTATGTCAATTCCATTCATTATCTTAATGGCAGTATTTCTGGTAGGCTGCATCGCGCTTGTAGGCGCAATTCTTTTGCAGAAGAAGCGCAGTGCGGGCGGTGTAGGAAGTATCGCGGGCATGGGAAATGTTACGGATACTTATTGGGACAAGAACAAGCGCCGTTCTGCCGAAGGAACGCTTGAATTATGGACGAAACTCGGCGCGGTTATACTCGGAATTTTGGCGGTAGTGCTTTGTCTTATCTAAAGTGAGTAATTTTTGAAATTATAGGAACGATTCTGTGGAATTGTTCCTTTTTTTGTGTACAAAACTTGACAGGACATGCTTTATTGCGATAGTCTGAGCCTGAGTCGCAGGAGAAATTTTCCAACGGCTACATAAAATAGCGAAATAAATCCAAATCGGTCTCGCCGAGACGATTTGTCATTGATTTCGCTTAAAAAAGGGGAAATTTAACAATGAGAAAATTTGGACTGCTTTTTGTATCATTAGTGGTGGTTTTAGCGATGCTTTCTGCCTGTAATCAAGACATTACCTCCGTGGACGGCGCTGAGGAAGAAGAGGTTATGCAGCTTGGTTCCGCAATTGCGTTGAGAAACGCGATGGGTAATTTCGGCGAAGAATTTCAGGAAAGAATTGCAACCACGCCGTTTCAGGCATTTGGAATGCTTATTGAAAGCTTAACCAACGGAACAACAGCCGTGGACATTTCATATCGCGATGAATGGACGAGTTGGGACGGCACTTCGTATGTCACGAGTTTCGGAGGAAATTTTGTGCTTCAATCCGATTTGGGAAATGAAGAGTACGCGTTAAGTATGAATATAAACGCGGATGGACAAACCATCGACCTTATGTTGTATTTGAACAATGAGCGTCTGGCGGCGAGTTCGAGCTTAGTCGGAGAAGTTTACGGAATAGATTTTGCGACATTCCGCGAAGATTTGAACCGTTTTGGCACTACCTTCCAAATTAACACTGCCGAACTTACAGCGGTTGCCGACATGATTGATGAGTACGTGAACATGATGAATGAATACGCCGCCACCGCATCTGTATCCATTGAAGACGACCCGTATGCGCGCGCGGCAACCGATTATTTCCGCAATAACGAATTTATTCCGGAAAATATCGAAATCACCGTAGGCAATGAAACCGTTATGGCGCGCCGTGTTGCGTACAATATAACGGTAGACGGTTTTGCCGCGCTTATGCGCGAGTGGGTGGTTCTTTTCGAAAACGACCCAATGATTGCCGGTTTATATGACAATGAGATGTTTGACGAAATTTACAGGCAAGCATACGGAATGACATATTCGGACGTGATGAGCGATTTTGAAGTTGCAATTGATATTATTGAATCCGAATTAAACGGCGATGCTGTCGTTACGTTTTACATTGGTCCGCGCGACAGACTTTTGCGCATCGAAATGACAGGAACCTTTACGGACAACTACGCCGAAAAATATGAATTAAGCATGGTTGTCGATTTGGGCGGTTCCGCGACGGATACCTGGCGCATGGATATTGCCGTAAGCGATATATACGAAACCTCGACCGTCAGCATGGTTTGGGATATGCGCGAATCCGGCGGACAGCACATGCACAGCATCAGCATGAGCGTAAATGAAAACGGAAATATCACGAATCTCGGAAAACTTACCTCTGATTGGAATCCTTCAACAGGCATATTTGTTTTCTCGTTTGCGGATGATTGGCAAACCGAGGAGTTTCTTCGCGGCAACTTTATTACGTCCGGCGGAACCTTCCGTTTAAGCTTCAATTTTTCTGAAAGCGGAAACGGTCAGAGCAGTGATTTATCGGTAGAAATCTCAACTTCTCGCGGCACAAACATCCCACCTGTAAATTACAGAAATTTCGCCGACATAACCATGGAAAGCGTTGTACAAATCATGACGGGATTGGGGTTGTATTAATATGAAGAAATTTTTTGCGGCACTTATATCGTTAATTTTGATTTTCTCGTTGCTTACGCCTTTCGGAGTTGTTGCTTCCGAAAACACCGAGACCGAAGCCGCCGAAGCCGTAAGTTCAGAACGCCCCGGGTTTTTTGCTTCGCTCAGTTCCGGGCTTGCGTTAAGCAGGGCAATGTCCAATCTCGATGCCGAATTGACGGAACGCATTTCGACAACGCCGTTCCAAGGATTTGGAATGCTGATGGACAGCTTGGAATACGGCACAACTAATTTAAATTATTACAATCGCAGAGAATGGACGAACAGCCGGACCGACACCACGCGAGTAACGGAAAACAGCGGAAAGTTCACATTGCAATCGGATATGTCCAACATGAATTTCGCACTTAGCGGCGAAATCGGAGACGGCGACGAAAACATTGACTTTGAGGCGTATATTGACAGTCAGCGTTTTGCAGTAAGTTCGAGTTGGTTTGGAGATGAAATTTACGGCATAAATTTTGCGACATTCGGTCAGGATTTTGCGCGTT
>JAIRVD010000330.1 GCA_031254075.1 Clostridiales bacterium | reverse complement strand
TTGTCGTTTGCGATAGGGCGTATTGTTTTTTTGGATTTTTTGGCAAAATCACGATAGAAAAAAGAGAGAAAAATCTTTTTTTTATGATGTAGTTTACAAGCGTATGATGGAGATTATTTTATCTCTTCAGTTCGAAATTATTATTTTTATATTCAATCAAGCCGTCTTTTTTCATGCGGGAAAGCTCGCGCGATAAAGAGCTGCGTTCAATGTTTAGGTATTCAGCCATAATATTTCTGTTGATGGGCAGGATAAATGTACGAGATTTTTGTTCGCGGGATATTTTTAAAAGATACGTCAGAATTTTATCCCTTACCGAAGGTTCAAGAAGGCAGTTAATGCGTTCGTGCAGTTCGAGACCTTTTTCGGCGATAATGCCGACCAGATTTTGCAGAAGTTTTTCGTGGCATCGACAGTTTTTTTCGCAGCCTTCCAAAATGCGTTTATACGGAATCATCATTACAACGGAATCACTTGTTGCCTGAACCGCCAACGGGCTTACGCCGCCGCACATTGCGGCAAGCAAAACGCCGATTGCGCCACCCGGCTCTACCATTGTGATAATTGTCTGTTTGCCCGACACATCCCATTTTACGGAACGCGCGCTGCCCTCGAGCAGAATTCCGAACTCGTCTGTTGCGGTGTCGGCTTCGATAATAAAATCGTCTTTTTTGAAATTTACGCGTTTTGCGTTGATACATTTGATAAGCATTTCGATTTCGTCATACGAAATATTTGCGAATAATTTTAACTCATTCATAAGCAACTCCCAATGTTGCACAGGCAACAAGTTGTTCTTCCGAAATTATAGTATATTTTAGATAAAAAGGGATTTATTTCATGAAAAAAATTTTATTGCTTGCGTTATTTATTTTTTTTGCCGGATGTTCGCGCACGGAAACGGAAGACGCGCCGATTCGCGTTGCGGCGATTCGCGGACCAACGGCGATGGGATTGCTTCCGCTGATGAACGAGGGCGTCCACGAATTCGAGTTGCTCGGTTCGCCCGACCTTGTTCCGCCGCTGCTTGTGCAAAACTCTGTGGATATCGCCGTTGTACCCGGAAATTTGGCTTCGATTTTGTATAATCGAATGAACAATGTGCAAGCGTTTGCGGTTGTAACGCTCGGCGTGTTGCATGTTGTTGACGCCTCGGATACAATTTATTTAATCGAAGATTTGGCGGGACGAACGATTTTTTTGCAGGGACCGGGCGCGACACCTGAGTACGCGCTTAACTACGTTCTGACGCAAAACGGACTTATCCCGGGCGAGGATGTTTTTTTGGAATTTCGCTCTGAGCATTCGGAAATTGCCGCGATGATTCAAACGGGACATGCTGAAATCGCGCTGTTGCCCGAACCTTTCGTCAGCACGGTTCTTTCGCAAATTAACGGAACACGCGCCGCGTTGGATTTAACACAAGAATGGAATCGCGTCCAACCCGACTACGGATTAATCATGAGCGTCGCCGTCGCCCGTCGGGATTTTGTTGAACAAAATCCCGACGCGCTTGCTGCGTTCATGGAAGAATACGCCGCGTCGGTTGCGTTCGTTAATTCAAACATTGCCGAAACTGCGCAACTCGCCGTTGATTTCGAATTAATTCCGAATATCGCAATTGCCGAAGCCGCAATTCCGCGCGCTAACATTGTTTTCATCACGGGCGAAGAAATGAGGCAAAATCTATTGGGATTCTACGGCGTTCTGCTCGAAGCCGAACCCGAATCCATAGGAGGCGAGCTGCCTGAAGAAAATTTTTTCTTCCGCAATTAAATATGTACCGATAATTCTTTTTTGGCTGTTGGTTTGGGAAGCCGCCGATGCCCTGATAGAAAATGATATCGTAATTGTTTCGCCGCGTGTTGCGTTCACGCGGCTTTTTGGCTTGGCACAGACCCTCGCTGTTTGGCGAAGCATCGCAACAACCCTCGCACGAATTTTATACGGCTTCTCGCTTGCGATGCTCGCGGGAGTTTTTTTTGCAGCCTTTTCCGCGCAATTTAAAATTTTCCACAAACTTATTCTGCCCGCCGTAAACACCATGAGCGCGATTCCAATCGCCTCGTTCACAATCCTCGCGCTGATGGCGTTTCGTCCGTCGAATCTTTCCGTTTTCGTCGCGTTCGTAACCGTCTTGCCGATTATTTTCTTCAACACACACAAAGGAATCGTCAGCACCGACCCGCAATTGCTCGAAATGGCAAACATCTTCAACGTTCCGCTGCACAAAAAAATCTACTTCATCTATTTCAAAACCGTTGCGCCGTTCGTCGCCTCTGCCGCGTCCGTCGGAATCGGCTTCGCGTGGAAATCAGGCATCGCCGCAGAACTCATCGGTGTCGTAAGCGGAACAATAGGCGCAAACCTGCACAATGCCAAAATATTTTTAAACACTGCCGACCTTTTTGCTTGGACAATCGCAATTATACTGCTGAGTTATTCAATGGAACGGGTTTTCCGTTTTATATTTAAGGTGAAGAAATGAAAATCGAATTAAAAAATATTACTAAATCCTTCGGCGAGCTTCGCGTTTTAGAAAATGTTTCGCTGACTTTCGGCGAAGGAATCACCTGCATAATGGGGCATTCCGGCGCGGGGAAAACGACGCTCGTAAACATTGTCGCGGGAATTTTGCAACCCGACGAAGGCGAAATTATCGGCGCGGAAAGAAAAATCTCTATGGTTTTTCAAGAAGACCGGCTTTTGGAATGGGAAAGCGCGTTATCCAATGTTTTATTTGTAAAGAACAATCGCGAACGCGCAATTGAATTATTAACGCAAGCCGGAATCGACCCAAATAAAAAAACCGCCGAACTAAGCGGCGGAATGAAACGGCGCGTATGCTTGTGCCGCGCATTAATCGCGGATTACGATATTCTTATTCTCGACGAGCCGTTTAAGGGTTTAGATTCCGATTTAAAACCTTCGATTATGGAAATGGTAAAAAATTATTCGAAAGGAACAGTAATCTGCATAACCCACGACCCGACCGAGGCGGAATTTCTCGGCGCGGAGATTATTGGTCTGACGTGCATGTAAAATACAGTTATTCATAGAAACACGCTCCTAAAATTTTAGTCTCGCTTGCCTCTTTTCAGCCAAATGAAACGGAAGTGTTGTAAAAAATATAAACGGCAAGAACGAAAGCAACGAAGGCAAAAGGAAAAAGAATTCATATGGAAGAATGCTCCAATATATTTCGGTAAAAAAATCTCCGCGAAGACCGTATGTAAAAAAATAGTTCGACTCGACGGCTAATCCGGTTGTTCTGAAAATTATATTAACAACATGCATAGTAAAGGTTAATCCAATAATCATTGCAATAGGCTGCCACACTGCCTTAAATGACGGAACAAAAAATTTCAGTTTTATCAATAAAACGGGAATAACAGCCAGCATACTGTGGTAATAAAAATATACAATGCATGTGAATTCGAATAACGGCTTCGACCTGAACACGGGGTCTATCGTCACTAATGCCAGCGCGGCAAGAATGGTTCCGAAATAGAATTGATATGCCATAAGATATTTATTTTTTGTATAAATCGCCAGCGGAAGCAGAAACAAATTAATATTGCAAAAATGCAATGGCAAATTTGTAAAAATATTAAAACCATAATCAGGGTCTTGCGACTGCACAATTTTATACGACAAATACAGCAAAATATTAAAGCAGCATATTAAAAGTAATACTTTTCTTGCGGCAGCTTCTTCCCGCTTTCGTAATGAATAATAAAGAATGATGTATACGGCTGCGGGGATTATTACAATTGTTGATATATGTGCCGTGTTAAATGCTTCCATAATCATAAATCAAGTAACCCCCGTTTCATAAAGAAAAGTTTTACAAATATGAAACAAGGCTATGCTTTCGGGACTGCTTAATACAAACCCGGTGGAATGATAGAGATTTTGCGCACGAATATTTTCGTCTTTTGTGCCGAGGTAAAGTTTGTTTCTGCCTAAAATTTCGAACGCAAATTTTTGAGAGAGATACATTGTTTCTTTGCCGAAGCCGTTTCTCTTTTCGGTTATTGCGAAGCGTTTTAATTCGATTTGCGTATCGTTCATCATATCGCGAAAATCAATGAATCCTACGCGGCGGTTTTCGGCGGTTTCAATTATTGTTTGAAAAAAATTATTGTCTCCGAATTTTTCGATTCTTCCGCCAAGTGACCAGTTGCCAATCCAACTTTTATTGTCATCGTCGCGTTCTGCCGCGTCTATAAAATCGTAATCATCAATATTTGCGGTGCGAAGACGCAATCTTCCCCATGATGTGATAAATTCTGTTTTCTCTGTACAGCGAAACGCGCCGTGCATAAAATTCGAAATCGCGTTTTTATATTCGGCGGATTTTTCGGCAGATTGGTTTTCGCAATACCATTGTATTGCCGATGTTTTAAATTCTTCAAACGCAGTCGCAATTCGCGGATGCTTTTTTATATGTTGCTTAAATTTTTGAATAAATATCATTCGGGTTCCTCCGTTCCTTTTGCAACTCAAATAAAACCGTTAATTCGCGTTCTACCCAAGGGATATCGGAAATATTCAACAATTTTTTATTTGCGCTTATCGCCTCGTCGAACGAGGCATAAACGTGTTTGTACATATATGCCGTTTCATAGCCGTCGTCCGGCTTCGGCTGCGAATGAAATCCGTCTTTAACATCGCAAAAATAATAGAAGGATTCTTGTTCGAAAATTTCGTTTCCGCCGAAACCTTTGCGAATGATTAGCGTTTTGCCGTATTCCTTAACGGAAGAAGGAATGATGTGCAACCCTGTTTCCTCTTTCGTTTCTCTGATAAGCGCGTCGAGATGCGATTCGTTTTTTTCGATTCCGCCGCCCGGAAATTTATACTCGCCAAATTTTTCGCTTTTTATCATCACAAGTTTGTTTTCGGAAAAAATTATCGCCCTTACGGAATCACGTTTAAA
>JAIRVD010000308.1 GCA_031254075.1 Clostridiales bacterium | reverse complement strand
AAGCATTGCAAACTGGTTGCTTACCCCGGAAGGGCAAAGCGCAGTTCATCGCGCAGGATTAGGAAGAAGACATTAATTACGATGTTTAAATAAATTTTTATTTTCAAGCGAGGTGACTCAAATGACTGATTTTGTACGCACCATTATCATCATGTCCATGTCGGGCAGTATGCTTGCTATGCTGTTGTTCATGTTGAAACCGCTTATGCGTAACCGTTTGCCTAAATCCGTTCAATATTATTTGTGGCTTGTGGTTGTTTTCGCTTTGCTTGTGCCTGTTTCGGATATTATTGTTTTGCCCGATAACCAAATGGCATCCGGTACGGAAACCCCTGTGATTCAGGCAATTCAAGCAGTTCCGACAATCAGTGAAACCGTAAACCGTTATTAAACCCGTCTAAAAACGTACCCAATGCCAAAACGACATCAAGATACATGAAGTATAACACCATCATAAAAAAAAAGCATATGGACATAATATAGTGAGCGCACTATAAAAGACGCAATAAAAATGCGTCTTTAAGGGAGGAAATTTTATGGATATCAACTGCACACATTCATGCATGTATCAGACTGAGGGGAAATGCAATTTGCGGGAGTTGCCGTCAACGCGTCAGACTACTTATTCACGCAGCGGAACAGACTGTCCGTATTATGCGCAATACACGCCTTTTCCCGGGGCTTAACGACTAACGGCAATCTCCGAAAACCATCGCTTCGTCCGAATTTCAAACGTGCGTTGAAGCGTTCGCGACATTTGAATTCGTCTCAGCGGGTTTTTGAGGGTTGCCTAACGCGCGGGCGTGTGTGTTGCAAACGCTTCAACGATGCCTTGGTAGATGGCTTGAGCGAGTTGCATTTGGTAGAGTGGGGATGAAAGCCTTGCGGCTTCGTCGGTGTTGGTAAGGAAGCCGATTTCGAGCAAAACGGACGGCATATTTGTTTCGCGCAGAACTACGAAGTCGGGGGCGTCGCGAACGCCGCGGTTGTGAGCGGCGGTGAGTTGAGTTTGATGACGCTGCATAATTTGCGCGAAGCGCAGACTGTCGATGTTATAGTTGCCAAAGGTTTCGCGTTCGCTGAGGGTGTACCAAGTTTCGATGCCGTTGACTTCGGGATTGATTACGCCACGCGAAAGCTCCGCCGCGTTTGCGTGGATGGAGACGAACAGGTCTGCGCCGATATCGTTGGCGAATTCGGCACGATTAAGCAACGAAACGAAAGTGTCGTCGGTGCGTGTTGTGTATGCGGTGATGAACGGGTCGGCGTTGAGCAGTTGCATGACCATTTGCGAAACGCTGAGTACCAAATCTTTTTCAACGATGCCGTTGTGCGACGCACCGGGTGCTGAACCGCCGTGTCCGGGGTCGATTACAACGATGAACGGCATAATTTCGCGTGGCAAATGTGCGCGAATTACATAGTATTCGGGTTCTTCGTGAACGGAAAATGTCAAAACACGCGCAGTGTTAAACGTAAGATGAATATTTTCGCCCTGTCGCGAAAGCGTAATCGAATTAACAAATCCGTCGAGCGTGCTGACTTCGCCGCGCCCGAGAATTTCGGCGCTTGCGGGCAGGACAAAGGTATAATTATAGCGCAAATAATCATTGATTTGCTCAACGCTGTGAATATCCATGAAGAAATTCCGTGAAATTCGCAGCTCTCGGTTTACGGAATCATAACGTACGCCCGAAACGCCGTGATGCATCATAAACGCCGCGGAATTCGCGCTGTTCGCGATGCTGAACGACGGCCAATTTCCTCCGACGTAAACGCGCACGTATGCCGAGCCGTCGGAGTTCTGACCCGTTTCAAAATGCGAGGCGAAGACGCAGCCCGGGAAAAATCCGCCGACCGCCGCCATTTCGGCATTTGCGATATTAAGCGTAATAAAATTCGGAAATCCTTCGGTTGAAATACTTATCGCGGGCAGAACATCGCCTTGAATAAACAGAGTGTCGGAATAAGCGTCCGAATGCGAGAAAATTCCGTTGATTCGATTTTTCGAAAATGAAATTGCCAGAAGTGTTCTGTCGGCGGAAAGCGAAATGCTGTATTCTGCCGCGCCCACGATGTCGAAGACGATGCGTGTAACGCGTGGTTGCTGAGAAAACTGCGACGCGCGAACGCCGCTGACCGGAACATTATCGGGTGCATCAAAATTGCCCGAAATCATAGATGTTGCGTTGTGAATATCCACAACAAGCCGATTGTCGGGCAGTAAAAAATATTGAACTTCGGTAATAGGTGACGACGCCACAGCCATATATGCGGCGGTTCCCGTCTCGCTCGGAGTTTGCAATGTTGTAATCGTCGTTTCGGCATAGCTAATCGTCGGAATCGGCACGGACGAAATATCACGCGCCAAGTCTTGCGCGTTTACTTGCACAACCGTTGCGCCCGGCGCGGGCAATTCGTCGCTGTTTAACGCGCCGTCCCACGGAAGCTCCGCATTGTCCGATTCGGTTTCATAATTATATGAAGGTTCGTCTTCCGGCGGAAGCGGAATCGACGGAATCATCGAAGCATCCAAATCAAATACTTCGCCATCCTCGTCCGCTTCAACTTCATCGGAATCGCCGTTGCCGTTGGAATTTACAATTGCGGCTCGTTCGTCTGAATCCCAATCTACATCGAAGCCAAATACTTCCGACGGAAATCTCAGCGGAACCATTGTTCTGTCATTGTGAATAATCGGCGGAATATCCATTTCTATAATATTGCCGTTCAAATTCGCGCTTGTTTCATCCACGGTCATAATCAAAACATCACTGCCGTAATACAGCGTAATTTGCCGATGTCCGCTGTGCCAGCCTACAACGCCGCCGACGCGTTCAAAAACATCGCGTACCGGAACAAGCGTCCTGTCATTCAAAATAATCGGCGGTGCTGACATATTCAGCACTTCGCCCCCGTCAACAAACAGCCTGACGGGCTGCATCTCCGCGTTCACAAATATCGGCGCGAAAATAATCGCACCTACTATCATAATGAAGGAAAAAATCTTTTTCATTTTCAAACCCCCCGATAAACTGTCAAGATATGTAGAATAATCGCATAATAATAAAAAAAAAGCCGTTGCACAAGATGTGCAACGGAATTGTAATAAAACTCAGGCTTCCCGCCCTCGGTTTCTATAGAACTTTCCCCTCTGCGTGAACCAATTTTTTAACCAAATTCCCCGTAAACGGGATAATTGCTTCTTCTTGTCGAATTTCGCCCTTGGTAATCATGCCGCTCAACACGGCGGAGATGTCCGACTCGGAATATTCGGGATTATTGCGTGAAACGACGCTGACCGTTTTTGTAAAAGTCGGAATTACATCTGATTTTTCTTTCACCCATCCGAGATTTTTAATAATCGCGCGTTTAATTGCGTCGTTTCTTCCGCTTGACGGAATAACGCGCGCATACCAGTTTGCGGCTTCCGCCAAAAGCGGACTCAACGAGCCGTCTACAGCGTAAATGCCGACTTTTTTATCGTTAAAATTTCGTAAAAAGGCGACTATGCTCTGAAAATGGCTATCGCCGGTAAAAAGAATAAAATGTTTAATATCCTGCTGCCTGAAAAGCCGCTGATAAATATGGTCGAGCATAATAAAATCTGTATAATCTTTTGTTTTATCTCCTTTTGAGCAGTCGATGATGGAGTTTGAAATATTTCTTAATTTAACAATGTGGTCTTTAATTGATTCGTGCGAAAAATCCGCAAAAAACAGTACATCGTCTATTTGTCCCTTGTCCCTTACATGATTAAACCAATCCACAACGTCGGGTTCTGTCTGATATTGATTTCGGCAGCCGTAAAACCACGCTTCATAGTCAACAAAAACCGTTGTGCGAACTTTCTCAAATGTTTCGTCCTTATGATTTACCAAATACTGCATAATATTTCCTCCAATTAGGAGGGCGGGAAGATTCTGCATATACAAATAACCCTGCTTATTACAGCAGGGTAAAGTTTTGTATACTTTGCGGAAATTATTTTCCGTTTACTGCATCGCGAAGCTTTTTGCCTACTTTGAACCTTGGAGCTTTAGATGCGGCAATTGTCATTGGTTGCCCTGTTTGCGGATTACGTCCTTCACGTTGTGCGCGTTCAACAACGTCGATGGTCATGAAGCCTACCAATTGAACCTTTTTTTCTGCTACCAAAGCTTTGGTAACAACGTTTTCGAATGCGGAAAGGAATTTTTCTGCATCCTTTTTGGTTAAATCAGCTTCACCTGCAACTGCCGCGATGAGTTCCGTTTTGTTCATTACTAAGTCCTCCTTTAATATAAACCGCCTTATGGCGAAATTAATGTGAGCCATTAGGCAGCTCACTATCCATACTGTCGCTATTTATAAACGCTTCTAAGGCGTTTGTCAAGGAAAATTCAGCATTTATACCGAAAATATTTGCAACAGCTACCAAACGCAACAAAATTTCGCCAAATTCTTCGCTTTGAATAACAGAATTACTTGTTTTTTCGCGAATTTCTTCAATTATCTCTGCAAGATTTTCTCGCGCTGAAAAAAATTCTCGCTTCGAACGTTTCAAAACTTTCGAAGCCCTGACAAGCGCAGGCAACGCCCTCGGAACAGAAT
>JAIRVD010000147.1 GCA_031254075.1 Clostridiales bacterium | reverse complement strand
TTAAAAATTTAATAAAATAAAAAAAAGAAGCCTGAAAATCAAGAGGTTTCTTTTTTTCGTTCATTAACAGGCAAAAATGTGATTTCCATTCCATCCTTACCGGAAGTAATACTCACGAGTTTTTCCTTTTCCAAGTGCTGCCAGGCTTTAATTACATCGCCCTCCGTAAGGGAAAAACGCTCGCCTATTTCTTGAAAAGTAGCCGATTTTCCATCTATAAGACGGCGCATACTCCATATGTAAATCAGAGGATACACAGGCAAACAATCCAACATATAGTCGTCTACAAAAATAAAAGGCAATCTCATCGTAGTGTATTTGTATCCCATTTTCATTTTAATCGAATTCATAATTTCGCCGCTTTCATTTTTGATAAATTTGCTTTGGTATAATAACCTATATTTCGAGCAATGAATACATTTTTTTTTCAACAATTTGGGAAAGTTTTGTGGATAAAACTGTGGATAACCGAAGCTTAAAATTTTTTCACATATTGCTGGCTTTTCCGTAAATCACAAAAAGTCAAGCAGTTTTTTTTAATAATTTTTTCGTTCTATACACCCAAAAAGCCCGCAATTACCGGTCTTGCAAAAGCAATTCTGAATTTACGGGCTTTTTTTCAGGTTTGGTAAAACAAACCCTCTAATGTTCACAACCTGTGGATAATGTGGATAAGTCTGAGCCTAACATTTTGTCGCCGACCCTAAACACATCGCCCGCTCCCATCGTAATCAGAAGGTCGCCGGAACATAATATTTTTTTCAAATAACATTCTGCTTCATCAAAATTTTTAATAAAAATTGCGTCGCCGCCAATTTTTATTATTTCTTCGGCAAGCATCTCGGACGAAACCGTCGGGTCATACGGTTCTCTCGCGGCATAAATCGGCAGAAGCACAATTTTATCCGCGTCGGAAAACGATTTTACGGTTTCATCAAATAAATTTCTCGTGCGCGTATAAGTGTGCGGCTGGAAAAGACAGACAATTCTGCCGCTGTCCATTTTTTGCCGCGCGGCTGCCAAACACGAAATTATTTCCGTCGGGTGATGCGCGTAGTCGTCAATTATTTCTATTCCGTTGTACATGCCTTTATGCTCAAATCTTCGTTTCGTTCCTTTAATATTGCAAAGCGCGTCCGCGATTTCGTTCGGCGGAATTCCCAATAGCAACGCCGCCGCGAAAGCCGCAAGAGCGTTTAACATATTGTATTCGCCCGGCAGCGGCAAACTCACATGCGCAAGAAATTTTTCGCCGTCCATTACGTCAAATGAGGGATTACCGTTTTCGTATTTAATTTTGTCGGCGTAAATTTTTGAGTTGTTTTTTAAACCGAAGGTAATAATATCGCATTTTAATTTTTTTGTGATTTCATCAATACCCTGCACACCCGCCTGAATCACCAACGCGCCCTCCGGGCGAATGTTACCGGCGAACTTTCCGAACGCCTCAATTAAATTTTTCATGTTTCCGAAAAAATCCAAATGGTCGGCGTCGATGTTTAAAATTATTCCGATATGCGGATGCCAGTGATGAAACGAATTACTGAACTCGCACGACTCAAGCACAAAATATTTCGAACCGCCGATTCGATAATTTAATCCGCCGCGGTTCATGTGACCGCCAATCGAAATCGTCGGGTCATGTCGCGCCGCAAGCAATACCTCCGCAACCATCGACGTAGTTGTCGTCTTCCCATGCGAACCCGCAATGCAAATCGGTTCGTAGCCGTGCAAAATTTTTCCGATAAACGGCGCGCGTTCGATTAATTCGATTCCCATTTCCAATGCCGCGCGAAATTCCGGGTTGTCCGCTTTTACAGCCGCGGTGTAAACAACCAAATCAATTCCCCGAGAAATGTTTTCCGCCGCGTTCGGATGAAATATTTTTATTCCGAGCCTGTCCAATCGTTCAGTAATCTCCGTCAAAACATCATCCGAACCACTCACCTCATACCCGTCCCGTTGCAATATCTCCGCAAGACCGCTCATGCTGATTCCGCCGATTCCGATAAAATGAATTTTCTTTGCGTTATCTAAAGAAATTCTTTCTCTCATTTGAAAACCTCCCGACGAATTTAAATTTAGCATATCATAATATTTTTCGCTTGCAAAATTTATCAAAAAAAGGTTTGGAAAAAAGGTTTGACAGTTGACGTTAAGCATAATTAATGAAATAATCGTATCGACAAATTTCAAATGGAATGAGGTGGGCAACTTGCGCAAAAAAGAGATGATTGCCATGTTGTTGGCAGGAGGGCAAGGGAGCCGCTTGGGGGTGCTGACCTCTAACAAGGCGAAACCGGCGGTGATGTTCGGCGGAAAGTATCGCATAATAGATTTTGCGATGTCCAACTGTGTAAATTCCGGAGTGGACACCGTGGGAGTATTAACACAATATCAGCCGTTATTGCTCAATCAGCATATTGGAATAGGAACGCCGTGGGATTTAGACCGGCGCAACGGCGGAGTAACGATTCTTGCGCCGCATATGAAAACGGAGAACGGCGAATGGTACACCGGCACAGCCGATGCCATTTATCAAAACTTGGATTTCATAGACCAGTACGGCCCGGAATACGTATTGGTTTTGGGCGGCGACCATATTTACAAAATGGATTATTCGCGCATGTTGGATTTTCATAAGAAAAACAACTGTGACGTAAGCATCGCCGCATTGACGGTTCCGCTGGAAGAAGCAAGCCGTTTCGGCGTAATGAATATCCACGACGATAATCGAATCTACGAATTCGAAGAAAAGCCGCCTCAGCCGAAAAGCAATATGGCAAATATGGGAATTTACATCTTCCGTTGGGAATTGCTTCGCGACGCGCTTGAACGCGACAACAAAGTTAATCCCGATTCCGACTTCGGCAAGCATGTTCTGCCGATGCTTCTTTCGGAAGGCAAGAGAATGTTCGCGTATCCGTTCAGCGGATACTGGAAGGACGTCGGAACAATTGATTCATATTGGATGGCTAATATGGATTTAATTCAAACCGTCCCCGATTTTAATTTATATGAAAATTTCGATAAGATTTACACCGATTCCGACCATCAGCCGCCGCTTTACACCGGCGCAAACACCGAAATTAAAGCAAGCATCATCTCCGAAGGCAGTGAGGTTCTCGGAAAGGTTTACAATTCAATCCTCGGACCGAATGTAATCGTTGAAGAAGGCGCGGTTGTACGCGACTCCATCCTAATGGAAGGTTGCTATATCGGAAAAGGCACCGTAATTGAGCGCAGCATCATCGACACCGATTGCACAATCGGCGACGGCGTTTCAATCGGCGTCGGCGATAATGTTATCAATGTCCACAGACCAAAAGTATATGACACCGGAATCACCGTCGTCGGCGAACTTTCATCCATTCCCGACAAAATTTCAATCGGAAAAAACTGCGTTATTTTCGGCAAAACAACTCCCGTTGATTATCCGAATAACCGCTTAGAAAGCGGCGAAAGCATAGTAAAAAGAATAAATGCGAACGGAGTGAGGGCATGAGAGCAGTAGGTATAATTTTAGCAGGCGGAAAAAGCGAACGCTTGGGCGAACTCACAAGAAACCGTGCCACTTCCGCGCTTCCCGTCGGAAGCTGTTACCGCGCAATTGATTTTCCGTTAAGCAATATGACAAACTCGGGGATTTCGAAAGTCGCGATTATTACGCAATATAATTCGCGCTCATTGCACGACCATCTTTCCAGCCCGAAATGGTGGGACCTCGGTAGCAAACAGGGCGGAATGTTCGTTTTCTCGCCGTATCAAAGCGGCGAAAATTCCATGTGGTTTCGCGGAACCGCCGACGCAATCTATCAAAACTTAACATTCCTTAAACGAAGCAACGAACCATACGTTATAATTTCTTCCGGCGACTGCGTTTATAAAATGAATTATAACGATTTAATCGCTTATCACGAACAGAAAAACGCAGATATCACCATCGCGTATCGCCAAGTTCCCGACAACGACGACATTCGCCAATACGGCGTAATGGAACTCGACGCCGCAAATCGTCTCACCGACCTCGAAGAAAAACCGCTCGAACCACAATCAGACCTCGCATCAATCGGCGTGTACGTTATCTCACGTCCGCTCCTAATCGAACTCGTCGAAACAATCGTTTCCGAAGGACGCTACGACCTTGTTCGTGACCTTCTCTCGCGCTACCGCAAACGCTTGCGCATTTACGGCTATCGCTTCGACGGCTATTGGCGCAATCTAGGAAGCATCCATTCCTATTTCGATTGCAATATGGACTTTCTGCGCCGCGATATTCGTAACGATTTCACCGTACAACATCCTTACATCAAGACCAAACCCAAAGACGAACCGCCCGCGAAATTCAATAATATGGCACATGTAACAAACTGCCTCGTAGGAAGCGGCGCAATCCTTAACGGCAACGCAAACCGCAGCATTATCTTCCGACGCGTTTACACAGGCGAACATTCCACCATCTCAAACGCAATACTTATGGAAGGCACCTACATCGGCAACAATTGCGTAGTTGAACACGCCATCCTCGACAAAGACGTAATCCTGCACAACGGAGCGCGCATCGTCGGCACACCCGAATCGCCTGCGGTTATTACTAAAGGGCATGAGGTTAAGGCTTAGCCCCGAGGGCGCAGTGAGCAGAGCGAACGTTCCCCGCGCCCGCGAGCCTTTGAAAAGGCTCGCCCCATAATTTAAAATTAAAAAACGTGCGCCAACAAATTAAATGGAAAACGGTTTCGCCGAAGCCGAAACTGCGAATTCTTCAACGCAATTTTCAGCGACAGGAGAAACCGATTTGGAACATTAATTTGCTATGGCGCACATTTTTTGAACTTGTTAGTGCAATTACTGATGTAACCAAAAAAAAATTGATGCACTAAATCCGAAATAAGGGAGAAAAGCATGGGCAGAAAAGCTTTGTATGTGGAAATTTCTGCGGATGGCATGGTAGCGGAAAATGAATATATTCCATTTTCTTCTGATATTTTTTCGGATGATTTCGATTTTGGGGAAATAAAAAGAATTGAGAAAGCAAATTCGTCGGTGATTGTTGCGAATACGCGGAAAACTGCGATTCGCGTTGCGGATATTTCGCACATTGCGGATTTTTCGAAAAAAAATTATGACAGATGGAATTTAATTGAAAATAATTTTCCTATTGGCGATAGGATGAATGAGAATACTCATGTTTTTGACGGCTGTGTTTTTAATGGCGATAACGGGCAGTCGCGGTTTTTTATGACCGCGCTACCCGTTTCTGCTTGCGATGTTTTGGCGAAAATCGGTGTGCAGTTGACGGGAAGCATTCATCGTGTGGCGAGAATTGACACGATTGAACATGTTTTGTTCGAGCGGTATGTTGAGGAAACGGAAGAAGACGAATCCGTTTTAATTTTTCATCCGCAGGATAACGGGATTCGAATTCTGCATATTGAAAATAAATTGCCGAACGCGGCGCATTACATAAGCAACCACCCCGCGCATAGGGAAAACGAGTTTCATCGTTTTTACAATTCAATAAAAAAACCCGAGATTAAAACTCGGGCGATTTATTTGGGTGAAAATATGGATTTCGCGGATTTTTTGCTATAGACAACCTCCGAAAAACCATCGCTTCGTCCAAATTTCAAACGCGCGTTGAAGCGTTCGCGACGTTTGAAATTCGTCTCAGCGGGTTTTCGGGGGTTGCCTAATAAGTTTAACTCCTCCCATGTAGACTTGTATTCGGAAACC
>JAIRVD010000039.1 GCA_031254075.1 Clostridiales bacterium | reverse complement strand
GTTTGTCACACAGGAGCTTTTGGATTATATGCGAGGCCGTCGCGAAAGCCTTGACGGAATAACGGCGGTTGTCGAAGGTCTGAATGCCGACGCAAGCCGCACATTCGGAGAGAACTTTTTTACCGCAACGGAAATTCGGCATATGAAAGATGTTCGGGTTTTGTATGACATGCTTTTTGTTGTGCGGAACGTGTCGCTTTTTGCGTTAATTGCGCTTGTTCTTTGCATGAAGCTTGTGAAAGAGAACCCGCTTTTTTTGCTTGCGCGCTGTTCGCGCGAGGTTTTGGCGGGCTTTTTGACTTTGGCGTCACTGCTTGCGATTGTCATTGCTGTTGATTTCGAAAAATCATGGGATATGTTTCATCATATATTCTTTCGTGGTGACGCCGCTAATTATTGGCGGCTTACTCCGTTTGAGGATTTAATGATTAATATGTTTCCGTTGCAATTCTTTTTAAATATTTCGATTTTCGTCGGGGTACTTATTTGTGCTTTTTCCGCTGCGGTTATTGTAAGCTCGTCAATTTATCTGCGGTTTAATCGCCCTGCGAGGTTTAAGAAACAATGATTTTACAGGTTTTGCTTTGGATTGTCGCCGCGATTTCCGCATTCGTTTTGCTGATTATTATACTTTTGGCGATTCCGATAAAATACAATGTCGCGGCTTCTTATGACGAGAAAAAAACTTTCCTCAATTTAAATGCAAGCTATCTTTTCAATTTTCTGCGCGTATCATATAAATATAAAAACGGCAGAGATAAACTTGTTTTTCAAATCGCGTGGTTTAAATTCGGCACGAAGAAAAAGAAAAAACCGAAAAAAATAATTTCATCAAGAGAAGAAATTATCCCGCAAGAAAAAATTATTCCGCCGGAAAAAACAGAAAAACCTCCCGAATTGAAAAAGGAAACGCCTGTCGAAGAAAAAAAAACAGAAGAAAGCATTTTAAAAAAATTCAAAGGGGCATATGATGTCTTGACAGAAATCCAAGTAAAAACTATGATTAAGTATGTATTTACGGCGTTAAAAAAAATCGCCGTATTGTTGCGTCCTAAGTATTTTGACGCGGTGAGTGGATTTGAGAGCCCGGTTACGACGGGCGTGGTTATAGGGAGGGTTGACGCCGCCGCAGGAATGTTTCGTTTTCAAAATTTCCGAATAGCGGGCGATTTTAACGCCGAAGCGTTCAACGCACGGGTAAAAATGCGAGGAAATATCAATATACTTCGTTTAAGCTTGCCGATGATTCGGCTTGCTACACGTAAACCGATATTCGCGCTTATTATAAAAATGTTGCGAAAGGGATGATAAAAATGAGCAGCGTGAACGAAAATTTGCAATTGCTTTTTTCCAAAATGGAGGATTTTGTTTCGACCAAAACCGTTGTAGGTGAAGCGGTGCATTTCGGAAACACAATTATCGTGCCGCTGATAGACGTAACCTTCGGTATGGGAACGGGGCTTGCCGACAGCTCTAACGGCGATAAAAAACCGGGAACGGCAGGCGGCGGCGCAATCGGCGCGAAAATAACACCGTCGGCAGTCGTTGTAATCGTAGACGGAACGGTTCAACTTGTTAATGTAAAAAGCACCGAAAGCGTAAGCAAACTCATTGATATGGTGCCGGGAATTCTTTCGAAATTGAATCTCGGCAGTCTGTTCGATAAATCAGATAAAAAAGAGAAGAAAGACGCGGTTGAGATTGGGGAATAATAATGGATGCCTCTTATGTAAATGCTTTTGTTCAGGGCGCACAACGCGTTTTCGCTTCCGTGTGCCAGGAAACTCCGACACTCGGAAAAATTTTCGTTAAAACAAAGCCGTATTCGCCTTCCGAGGTCACGGTTTCTATTGATATTTTCGGCGCGTTCGAGGGCGAGGTAGTTTACAATATGGAAGAAGCCGCAGGCTGTTATATTGCTTCGTGTATGATGATGGGTATGCCCGTTTCCGACCTCAAAGATGAAATGGCGAAATCTGCCGTTTCCGAGATTGCGAATATTATTTCCGGAAACGTCGCAACCGTTTTTTCCGGCAAGGAAATTATCGTTGATATAAAACCGCCGCAACTTAGGATGAACGCCTCCGCGTCAGATTTTCCTTTTTCCGAAAAGGTATCGAAGGTTGTTTGCGTTCCGTTAACATTCAAAAATGGGACAATATTTGAATTGGATGTAATGATTCCGTAGATATTTGAATTGATTGCCCCAGCGGCAATGTAATATTCGGCATGGTATGTCCGCACGGCAAGCCCGCAATTATCGGTTTGCCCTCCGGAATTAAAAGCTCGCTTACGGCGGGCTTTATTGTTTCCGCCGTTTCGGGCGAAAAATCACCGAGCAAAAATCCCGCCGCGTGCTTCAATTTCCCCGCGTGCTTCAATTGCAAAAGCAACCTGTCTACCCGGTACGGCGGCTCCTGCGTTTCCTCAAGAAACAGGATTCGCCCCCGGGTTTCTATTTCATACGGCGTTCCCAATGATGCCGCAATCAGCGTAAGATTTCCGCCGGTGAGAATTCCGCGCGCTCTGCCGTGCGAAATTATTTTTCCCGGCGGAAAATCTGGCGGTTGCCCGAAAACATTTTTTTTGAACGTTTCAAGTGTTGCTTCATCCGCGTTACATAAGTCTGCGGCGGGCATCGGCGCGTGAAATGTTATTAATTCGCAAAATTGATTCAGCACAATATGCAGCGCGGTTGCGTCGCTGTAGCCCGCGAATATTTTCGGGTTCTGTTTTATCATATGATAATCCAAATGCGGCAGAAGCCGCCCCGCACCATATCCGCCGCGCGCGCAAAAAACTGCGCGAATTTTTTTATCCCCAAACGCACAATGCAAATCATGCAACCGTCGCGCATCCGTTCCGGCGAAATATTCATGCGTCAGAAAACAACTTTCCATTACAACGACCCGCAACCCCATATTCTCAAGAATTTTCACCCCCGCCGCCAGCTTCTGCCCGTTAACGGGTCCGCTTGCCGCCGTTATCGCTACCGTTTCGCCTGCGCGTAAATGTTTCGGCATTCTCATTTCCGGCATCTCATTTCCGTATATATATATTATATATATATATAATGTAGGAAAATAAAATTCTTCTTGACATTTATCGAATAAACGAATATAATTAAAATGTATTATTGTGCTTTGACTTTGGAGGGCGAAAATGGAAGGATATGTGCAAGCCGAAGTAATGGCAAAAAAATGGGATATATCTTCTCGGCAAGTTCAATACCTCTGCAAGATGGGTAAAATTGAAGGTGCATCGAAATTTGGAAATACATGGGCTATACCTGAAAACGCACAGAAACCTACTCGAACAGGTATGCTTAAACCGGGTCGCAAACCAAAAGAATAATGAAACACGGGAGGAACGCAAATGACACCCGAAGCAAAAGCGCGTATAAATATTGATAAAATGCTGACCGAAGCGGGATTCATTCTTCAAGACATGAAGGGTTTTAATCGTACCGCTTCGCTTGGTGTTGCCGTTGGCGAGTTCCCAACCAACAGCGGGCCCGTAGATTATCTATTATTTATTGGTGGCAAACCCGTTGGTGTAATTGAAGCGAAAGCAGAGGATAAAGGATTTTCATTGACTGACGTTGCTGAACAGTCTAAACGATATGCAGAAAGCGGATTAAAATATCTCTCTGAAATACCGAATATTCGATTTGCCTACGAAACAACAGGGTTAAAAACCAACTTTTGTGATTATGTCGATACAAAAGCGCGTTCGCGTAATGTATTTTCATTTTATCGTCCCGATATGTTAGCGGCTTGGCTTAAAGAAGATGATACATTACGAAACCGCTTAAAGTCATTTCCGCAGTTTGACACGCAAGGATTCCGTGATTGCCAAATTGCCGCGATTGGCAACCTTGAAAAATCCTTTGCCGATAATAAACCCCGTGCGCTTATTCAAATGGCAACCGGCGCAGGAAAAACTTTTACAGCAATTACATCCGTTTACCGCCTGTTAAAACACGCCAATGCACGGCGCGTTCTGTTCCTTGTTGATACAAAAAATCTTGGCGAACAAGCGGAAAGCGAGTTTTTGAATTATAGACCCTCCGACAGCGGACGGTTATTTTCGGAGCAATATGTTTTGCGCCGCCTTAATTCATCATACATACCAACGGACACAAAAGTCTGTATAAGTACGATTCAACGTATGTACGCAATTCTGCGCGGTGAAGAAATGGACGAGTCCGTTGAAACAGAATCGTTAAACGAGCAGAAAATCACAGGCGCTCCGCGTGATGTGGCATATAACCCCGCATATCCGCCGGAGTTCTTTGATTTTATCATCATAGACGAATGCCACCGTTCCATTTATAACGTATGGCAGCAGGTTTTAGATTATTTTGACGCTTTTCTTATCGGCTTAACCGCTACGCCGGACAGCCGCACCTTCGCGTTCTTCAATAAAAACATCGTTAGCGAATATACCCACGAACAAGCGGTGCTTGATAATGTCAATGTCGGGCGTGATGGTACATATTTGATTGAAACCGAAATCGGGAGCAAAGGCGGTATTATACTCAAACAGACCGTTGAAGTCCGTGAACGCCTTTCCCGTAAAAAGCGTTGGGAACAGCTTGAGGAAGATATAACTTACAGACCATCGCAGCTTGACCGTGAAATTGTGAATCCCACACAGATAAGAAGCGTTATACAGGCGTTTTGCGGGGCATGGAGAGAAATGTTCCCCGGCAGACAAGAGTTGCCTAAAACCCTTGTGTTCGCAAAAACGGACAGCCATGCGGATGACATTATCACGATAATCCGAGAGGAGTTTGGCGAAGGCAACGAATTTTGCAAAAAAGTGACTTACGGTTCTACGGAAGACCCGAAAAGCATACTGACCGCATTTCGTAACGATTATTACCCGCGCGTCGCCGTAACGGTTGATATGATTGCTACGGGTACGGATGTGAAGCCGATTGAGTGTTTGTTATTTATGCGTGATGTACGGAGTAAAAACTATTTCGAGCAGATGCTCGGACGCGCTACCCGTACACTCGGCGAGGACGATTTGAAAAGGGTATCGCCCTCCGCAACCCAAAGAAAACTTGGGTTTATCGTTGTTGACGCTGTTGGCGTTACGAAATCGCAAAAATCAACATCGCGCCAGTTGGAACGCAAACCGACAGTTTCATTGAAGGATTTAATGACGAGCGTTGCAATGGGTGCGCGTGATGAAGATACTTTAACAACCCTTGCAGGGCGGCTTGCGAAGCTCGACAAGGTTATGACCGAAAAAGAACGAGTAAAATTTTCGGAAGTTTTCGATACTCCCGTTATTGAGATTGCCGCGAATCTACTTAATGCTTTTGACGAGGATAAAATTGAAGAAGCTGTCCGTGAAAAATACGGAAATATTATCTCTGCTGATAAATTGCCAGAATATATTGATGAAATCCGCGACGACATGATAACAACCGCGTCTGTGCCGTTCAATAAGCCGGAAGTACGCGATTATATTGAAAATGTCCGTAAAAGCCACGACCAAATCATCGACAATGTAAATACAGATAGGGTCACGTTCAGCGGATGGGATACCGACCAAGCACAGAAAGCAGGCGAGGTGGTTGAATCATTCGCAAAGTTTATTGAAGATAATCGGGAAATTATTGATGCCCTCGAAGTCATATATAACCAGAGTTACAAGGAAAGACCCTTAACGCTCGAAATGGTGAAAACGCTATATGACGCATTGATTAACGAAAATATGCCGCCCGAAAAATTATGGATGGCATATTCAATACGGCAACCCGAAAAAGTCCGAGCAAAAAGCGTTGTCAATCAGCTTGCGGATATTATATCCCTTGTACGTTTCCAGTTGGGACAAACGGCGGAATTAAACACATTTTCAATAGATGTAGCGCGGCGTTTTCGTGACTGGACGCTTAAAAAGCAAAGCGGTTCATTGAAATTTACAGAGGAACAAATGGAATGGCTTCGTATGCTGCGCGACCACATAGCCGCTTCAATGTCTGTTATACCCGAACATCTTGGTTTATCACCATTTGACAGACGCGGAGGATTGGGGAAGTTTTATGAACTATTCGGGGATGAATACGAGAGTTTGCTTGATGAAATGAATTATGCGCTTTTAGCGGCATAATAGGAGGATAACATAATGACGGAATCAAATGTTGGACAAAAAATATGGTCAATGGCTAACGCTCTCCGTGATGACGGCATCGGGAAAAGTGATTATCTCGAACAGTTGACCTATTTGCTGTTCGTTAAAATGGCTGATGAATACTCGAAACCGCCATATAAGCGTGACATTGGCATACCGGCCGATTGTGTATGGGACACGCTCAAAGGCAAGAGCGGCGATGAAT
>JAIRVD010000337.1 GCA_031254075.1 Clostridiales bacterium | reverse complement strand
TATCGTGGTGTTCGTCACCGTAAATCTTTGCCCGTTCGCGGACAGCGCACGCGCACAAACGCGCGCACACGCAAGGGTAAAGCTCGTACCGTAGCCAACAAGAAGAAGTAGTATGTAGTCTTTTTGCCTACGGCAAAAAACATTCGCAAAAAGTGCATTTAGGCGTTCGCAACTTTTTGCTCATTGACTTGGAGGGTATATATGCCAAAAAGAGTGGTGAAAAGAGCGGCAACGCGCCGCAGACGCGACAGAAAATTTGTTGACAGAGGTCAAGTTCATATCCAATCATCATTTAACAACACGATTGTTACGATTACGGATGCCTCGGGGAATGCGTTAAGTTGGGCTTCTGCCGGTCAACTTGGTTTCCGCGGTAGCAGAAAATCTACGCCTTACGCGGCTCAGATGGCTGCCGACACTGCCGCCGGCGCGGCGAAAGAATACGGGCTTAAAATAGTGGAAGTTTTCGTAAACGGGCCGGGCAGCGGACGTGAAGCCGCAATCCGCGCATTACAAGCCGCCGGGCTTGAAGTTACGATGATAAAAGACGTTACGCCCGTACCGCATAATGGTTGCCGCCCACCGAAGCGCAGAAGGGTATGAATACTTTTTGTCTTCGGCAAAAACCATTTGCAAAAAATTGCGTAGAAGTGTTCGCTATTTTTGCTCATTGAATGATTGGAGGACTATAGTAAATGGCGAGATATACAGGCCCCGTTTGCAGGCTTTGCCGCAGGGAAGGGGAAAAACTTTTTCTCAAAGGAGAAAAATGCTCTAAGCAGAATTGCGCTATAAATAAGCGTCCGACTGCGCCGGGGCAACACGGCACAAGCCGTAAAAAACTTTCCGAATACGGTCAGCAAACGCGCGAAAAACAAAAAACAAAACGCATCTACGGCGTATTGGAAAGGCAGTTCCATAAATATTTCGAAACCGCGCGTCGTACACCCGGCGTTACGGGCGAAAATTTATTGCGCCTCTTGGAGTTGCGTTTGGATAATGCCGTTTACAGACTCGGTTACGGGCGTTCGCGCACGGAAGCGCGTCAAATCGTTCGTCACAACTTAATCACCGTGAACGGAAAAAAAGTAAATATTCCTTCGTATCAGGTTAAAGTCGGCGATGTTATTCAGGTTCGTGATAAGTCTAAGCCGTTGCAACGTTTTAAGGATGTTGTTGACGTGACAGGCTCGCGCACCGTTCCCGAGTGGCTGACTTCCGACCCCGAAAATCTGCGCGGTACCGTTGCTTCCAAGCCGTTACGCGAACATATCACCTATGACCTTCGCGAAACGCTTATCGTAGAATTGTATTCTAAATAATAATTGGAGGTTGACGCAGTATGCTGGAAATCGAAAAACCTCGTATAGAAGTGCTTGAGATGAAGGGCAATGAATACGGAAAATTTATTGTAGACCAACTTGAACGCGGTTTTGGTACTACGCTCGGCAATTCGCTCAGGCGTGTGCTTCTGTCAAGTCTGCCCGGCGCGGCGGTAAGCAACATTCGCGTTGACGGCGTTTTGCATGAGTTCAGCCATTTGCCGGGTGTTAAAGAAGACGTAACCGAAATAATTCTAAACTTGAAAAATTTGCACCTGCGCGATTTAAGCGAAAATCTGGAACCGAAAACCGCCGTTATCGACGCAAGCGGCGAGGGTGTTATTTACGCACGCGATATAAAGCTTGACGCAGACATTGAAGTGCTTAACCCTGATTTGGTAATTGCAACTTTGGGGAATGCCGACGCAAAATTGTTCATAGAAATGACTATAAGAAAAGGTCACGGCTATGTCGGTGCGGATAAAAACAAGGGACCCGACCAACCCATCGGCTTGATTCCGATTGATTCGATTTTCACGCCCGTGCGTAAAGTGAATTTCTTTGTTGAGCCGACACGCGTCGGAAACATTACCGACTACGATAAACTTACGCTGGAAGTTTGGACGAACGGAACAATCAATCCGAAAGACGCCGTTTGTCTCGGCTCAAAAATTCTTGTTGAACATTTCAATTTATTCGTAGACCTTTCGGATTCCGCAAAATCCGCAGATATCATGGTCGAACGCGAAGAGGGACTCAAAGAAAGAATGCTCGAAATGAGCATCGAAGACCTTGACCTTTCCGTTCGCAGCTACAACTGCCTGAAACGCGCGGGAATTAACACCGTTCAAGACCTTGCGGGCAAAACCGAAGAAGATATGATGAAAGTGCGTAACCTCGGACGTAAATCTCTCGAGGAAGTGCTTAAAAAGATGACGGATTTGGGGCTTACGCTTCAACCGGCTGAGGACTAAAAAGGAGTGAGCTTATGCCCGGCTACAGAAAATTAGGCCGCACGTCAAGCCAGCGAAAAGCAATGCTTCGCAGTCTTGCGACGCAGCTTATATATCACGGTAAAATCACCACGACAGAAACCCGCGCGAAAGAAGTTCGTAAAATCGCGGAGAAACTCATCACACTTGCCGTGAAGGAAAAAGATAACTTCACAACCGAAAACATCACCGTAAAAGTTCCCCAAAAGGACAAAGACGGCAAGCGTATTAAATCCATGGAAAATGGTCGCAAAGTCACCGAATTCAATGAAGTTGAACGCACAGTCAAAAAAGACAGCCCAACACGTCTTGCCGCGCGTCGCAAAATTCTCAGCGTCCTCTATCCCGTCACAAAGACCCCCGACGACGGCAGACGTATGCGTAGCGAATCCAAACCTGTGGACCTCGCAAACGTTATGTTCGAAAAATGGGCGCCAAAGTATTCCGGTCGCAACGGCGGCTACACACGTATGATAAAAATAGGCGCAAGACGCGGAGACGCCGCGCCGATGGTTATGTTGGAATTAATATAAGACCGCAAGGGCTTCGCGCCCGCACCCCCACCCGCTTTTTTAAAAAAGCGGGGCAAAAACTTTAACAATAAAAGATGCCGCGCAAGAAGCGGCATTTTTTGAAAGCTTTAAAAATTGTATTCTTCTAGGCGGAGAGGGGTAAGCCATGAAAAAGATTAAAAAGGGCACGATTCTGGTTGTGGATGACAGTCGGGTCAGTCAAACGCATCTCGTGCAGATTTTGCAGGACGAGTATATTATTCATGCCGCTTCGGGCGGAGTTGAGGCAATTCAGATTGCGAAGGCGGCAGTGCCGGATTTGATTTTGTTGGATATTGTTATGCCGCAGATGGATGGTTATGAAACTATCGGAGCGTTGCGTGAGAATGAGAAGACGAAGGATATTCCGGTAATTTTTATTACGAGCCTTGACCAGGGAAGCGACGAGGAAAAGGGGCTTTTGCTCGGTGCGGTGGATTATATTACGAAGCCGTATAATCCGACGATTGTGAAATTAAGGATTAGTATTCAATTGAAGATTGTGGAGCAGATTCGAACGATTAACGATTTGGGCATGATGGATGTCACAACGAGGTTGCCGAATCGCCGTTATTTCGCCAAGAGACTTGCGGAAGAATGGCAGAGAGCGGTTAGTGAGAAACAGAAACGCCAGCTCGGAATATTAATGATTGATATTGATAAGTTAAGGGCTTTCAACGCGATTTACGGTTATAATCACGGCGACGCGTGTTTGGCTACGGTTGCGGGAATTATTTCGGAAAATGCGTTGCTCAGCCCGGGTGATATTGCCGCGCGCTGGGCGTATGGCAGTTTTGCCGTGCTGATTCTTAATGCGACTGCCGCCGAATGCAGGGCTATCGGCGAAAATATTCGGCAGGCTGTCGAGACCACGCCGATTGTCGGCCCGACTTGCGAAAAGGCAAATGTAACTACAAGCATCGGCGCGATTTCTATTTCGCCTGACTCTCACGATTATTCCGTTGAACAGTTTATATCCAACGCAGATTCCGCTCTGTATCTTGCCAAAGAATTGGGGCGTAATCAAGTTGTAGTTCAATCATGAATGTGTTAGATATCGGTGTTTTGGTGCTGGTCGCGCTCTGCGCCCTCGCCGGATACCGTCAGGGGCTAATCCGTACTGTGTACAGATTAGTCTCCTTTTTTGTGTCAATGCTGCTTGCGTATGTGCTGTATCCGATTGTCGCGGGAATTTTACGCACAACGCCGCTGTTCGGCACCATTGCCGACAGCGTTAAAGGCAGCCTGAATCTCCGGAATTTTGTAGACGAACACGCTGCGAAATCACAAGCCGAAATCATCGAATCGTTGCCCGTTCCGGCACAGCTTCGTACAATGCTTAACGAAAATATTACGCCCGATTATGGCGAAATTTTGCAGGTCGAGGCAATGGAAAACTATATTTCCGAATTTTTCGCGAACATCGCCATAAACGGCATCGCGATTATTTTGGTGTTTATGCTCGTCGGAATCGCGCTTGGCGTAGTCGGCGCGTTAATAGATATTGTCGGCAAACTGCCCGTAATCCGCACATTTAACGACATCGGCGGACTTGCCGCAGGCATTGTAATGGGCGTGGGAATTTCGTTTTTTACAATCGTTATTATGTCCATGTTCTTCGTAACGGGCGCAAGCGGTGAGATGGCTGTGTTGCTGGAAGAATCCTTAATCGCTAAAATCGTTATGAATTCGGTGTTGCCGAGGTTGTCGGCGGGGTTGTAAATGAAGAGGCAATTGATTATTTTTGTTTCTTTTAATCTTGTGGTTACTGTGATTGCCGCGTTTTTTTGTGCGCCGACTGTTGGTTCTTTGCGAAACGGGCGGGCTTCGGTGCGAATGCAAGAGCGGGTTTTTTCGGCGGAGAGCGGAATGCTTGCGGAGCTTGAAGTGAATCTGCGTGAGCTGGAGGAAATTCGTTCGGGGATTTTGCATTACAATGATATGCTTCCTGTGCTTGATGAAATTTCGGGGCTTGTGGCGGCGTATGAGCTTCGCGGATTGGAGCTTTCGACGTCGGAGATTTCGGATGCGGATTTTGGTGACTCGGTGCTTTATGAAATGCGCGTGAGGGCAGAATATGAGGGCGATTTTTTCAATTTGGTTTCGTTTTTGCGTGATTTTACGGGAGGGTATGGAAATACGCGTTCGTTTTATTTTTCTGATATAATGGAAGAATCAGCGCGGCTGAGGTTGGAGTTTTCGTTAATCGGGAGTTGATTCGTTGTGAAATTTTGGAAGAACGGCGCAAGATTCCGTAAGCCATTGCTTATGGCGGCGGATTTTACGTTGTTTTCCGCAGCATATTTTGTGGCGTGGTTTCTCCTTGCGCGCCGTATTATTTTTGCTCAGTATATCGAAACGATGGTACTGGGCTATATTTTTTTTATTTTGATTTTTTTCGTTGTTTATTGGCTTGCCGGAATGTATGAAAGCCTGTGGCGTTATGCCGAGGCATATGAATTTTTGAAATGTATGATTGCGATTATGATTGCGGTTTCGCTGTATGTCGGCGTTACGTGGATTGCGTTTCGTCCGCCGCGTGTTGAAAGGCGGCTGCCGTTTACGGTTTATTTTATTTCGGGTACGATGGCGGGCGCGAGTACGCTGTTTTTCCGAACGGCATACCGCGCGCTCCGCGCGAACAGGATTTCGCGGCGGCACGGAACGAAACGCAAAAAGGTGCTTGTCGTCGGAGCGGGCGAAATGGGTGTTTCACTGATTCGCGGGCTGATTCGCAGCAATAGATACGAAGTTGTTTGCGCCGTTGACGACGACCCCGCAAAACAACGCCGCAGAATTCAAAATGTGCAGGTTTCGGGAACGGTGCGGGATATTCCGCGACTTGCGGAGCGTCACGGAATTTCGGTTATTCTGCTTGCGATTTCGAACCCGACGGGCAAGGAAAAACGGCGTATTTCAAGCATTTGCGCTAAGACGAATTGCGAATTGAAAAAGGTTCCGGATATCTTTAATTTGGATAGTAATGAATCAAGCGAAGCGGAAGTAATTTCGCGTATCGAAGATGTCAGCGTAGAGGATTTGCTCGGGCGCGATGTCGTAGATATCAAGCGTTTCAAAAATAAATATCTCACGGGGCAAACGGTGCTGATTACCGGCGCGGGCGGAACAATCGGCTCGGAGCTGTGCCGTCAAGCCGCCGCGCATGGTGCGTCGCGACTTGTAATGGTTGACGTTGTTGAGAATGGGCTTTTTGGGATTGAGCAGGAATTGATTTTTAAATTCGGGGAAAGTGACAGGTTTATTGCCGCGATTGCAAACATTCGTGAAACGGAACGGCTAAACAGGCTTTTCGAGGAATATAAACCGCATCTTGTATATCACGCCGCCGCGCATAAACATGTTCCGCTGATGGAATCCGCGCCGGAAGAAGCTGTCAAAAACAATGTTTTCGGCACACTTAACATTGCCCGTTGCGCCGAAAAACATGGCGTGAAACGATTCGTTCTTATTTCTTCGGATAAAGCCGTTAACCCTACTAATGTTTACGGCGCGACAAAACGCGTTTGCGAAATGATTGTGCAATCTCTCGAATCCGGCGGGAAAACCATTTTTTCTTCCGTTCGCTTCGGAAATGTGCTTGGCTCAAACGGCTCGGTTATTCCGCTGTTTAAGGCGCAAATTGCCGCCGGCGGTCCCGTTCGCGTAACCCACAAGGAAATCATTCGCTAC
>JAIRVD010000329.1 GCA_031254075.1 Clostridiales bacterium | reverse complement strand
TGTATTTCTTAGACTATCCCTTAACCATGTTATTTTAAATGTCAGAATGAAAAATAAAAACTGGATTACCTTTGCCAATAACAAAAATAAATCATTTTCTTGCCAGAGAGCATTGTTTAATCGTTAAGCATTATATACATGAAACACAGTAAAGCCATGCTCGTAAGAATTGATAATGAGTTATAAATATAGAACCGTTCAATTTGTGGATATACCATGCGTTCACAGAAAATTAACAAAAATAATTTATTTTCTTGTTGACATTTATTTTAGGCATCTGTATAATATAAAACATAGGCGGCTGTCTAAATTGTTTGCAATAAGGGGGTGCTATCTTGGATAAGATGAAAAAACTACCGGACGCGGAGTTTGACATCATGAAAGTGGTTTGGGCGTATGAACCTCCCATAACAGCCAATATGATTATGAAACATCACGGCAATGGGGAAGGCTGGAAAGTGCAAACCGCAATCTCTCTTTTACTGCGGCTTGTTGAACGGGGATTTTTACGCACCGAAAAAACAGGCAAGGAGCGCACGTATTTTCCTACTGTTAATAAGGAAGATTACCTAAAATTTGAAACGGGTAATTTTATGAAACAGTTTCACAACAATTCGTTTTTGAACCTCGTCACCACTCTGTACGACGATGAAGCATTAACGGACGGGGATATTGATGAATTGTTAAAATGGGCAAAGGAACGGAGGAAAGGTTAGTATGCAAAGTTTTTTGATTACACTTTTGATTTGTTCCGTTACCATGTCCGCGCTTGCACTCTTGTATATGGCGTGTACACCCTTTTTGGCAAAACATTATTCCGAAAGAGGACGATACTACGCTTGGCTGATTATTGTGATTGGTTTGATTATTCCTTTCCGACCACAATGGGGTAACGCAATCGTTAGCGTGGATATACCCATCAACACGGAAACACCCATTGTTCAAATGGACGGCGGCGCACCGAACACTTTCTCCCCGTCATTAACTTTACCGCCCATTGAAAATTCCGCAGTTTCCGAAGCAGACACAGCAATAAACATTTCTTGGGCGTGGTGGCAGATAGCGGCGGCGGTATGGTTAGCAGGGGTAATAGTCTTTATTGCTTATCATGGCATTAAACACTACCGTTTTATAAAAATATCGCGGCGGTGGAGCGAGGAAATCACAGATGAAAAAACATTGTCTTTGTTTGAAAGTCTTAAATCGGAAATGAGGATAAAAAAACGGATTCCTTTATATATGTGTCCGTGCGTAGGCAGTCCTATGATGATTGGGATTTTCAAACCCCGAATGTTTTTGCCAACGGTTGAACTGGCACAAGACGAATTAAGTTTTATCCTAAAACATGAACTTGTGCATTATAAACGAAAAGACCTGTTGTATAAGCATTTGGTAATTGCAGCAACAGCGATACATTGGTTTAATCCCGTTGTCTACCTTATAGCAAAGGCAATAAACGCGCTATGCGAAATGTCCTGCGATACCGATGTAGTGCAAAGCGCGGACATGGACACACGCCAATCTTACAGCGAAACAATTATCGGCGTGGTAAAATATCAATCAAAGCTGAAAACAGCCTTATCAACTAATTTTTATGGAGGTAAAAAAGGCATGAAAAACAGAATCACGTCCATCATGGACACAAGCAAAAAAAGAGCAGGTGCAATTATACTTGCAGGTGCGCTTATCCTTACACTGGGAACAAGTGCTATATTAGCGACAAACGCCGCCGCAAGAACACAGCCTGAGCAAAATGGCATTGTGCGGTTCTTCAATCCGAACCAAGATGCTCCGCCTGATACAATCGGAGAACGTGTCACAGTCGCTGGGGGAGCGGAGGTTTTCTTCGTAAACTCTGATAGTCCTCCAAATGCAATCGTTTTTGAGGATATTGCCGGACGCGAAGGCGAGGGCAAGGTGCTTCTTTTTGATGGTGTTGAATCTTCCCCAAGAACATTTAGTATTGGTGGTATTGATTATGACAGCTTTATGAGAGAGCAGGGGCAAGCACCTATCATTGGCAATAACGGTGAAGTTCTGATGTGGGTACCTCAATCATTTTTTGAAATGACCTACGAAGAATTTAATGAATTTGCCGAACAACTAACCATGTTACAAACGCAGGACGCTGTAGACACAGACTTTATAAACATTCTTAGGGAGCATTGGTTAGCTGCTCAATAACAACCCAAACAACGAAGTATCGCCCTGCGGCGGTTTTGATAAAAAATCAAAGCCGCCGCTTTTTTTTTTGAAAAAGCAGGTTTTTGAGGGTATATTAACAGTCTTTGTTTATTGGCTTTTTCCTGTTCAAAAAAAGTTCCTCTTGACAATAACCCAAACGGTTTGCGTATCGGCGTCCCATTCGACAGACGCACCCATTGCGTTTGCGACGAAGCGGACGGGAACGAAGGTGCGTCCTTCGACAATTTCGGGCGTACCCATTTCGTCGGGAAGTTCTTGACCTACTATAAGGCGAATTTCGCGTCCTTGGATGGTGATTGTAACGACTCCGACGGGTTCGCTCCAGCCGATTTCCGCGCCCATTGCTTCTACTATAAAGCGAACGGGAACCATGGTTCTGTTGCCGTCGCCGATGTACGGTGCCGCGGTGAGTTCGATTGGGATGCCGTCAACGATGGCTTGCGTGTCTCCGATGGTGAGGTGAATTATTACATCGCTGTCCGTAGGAGCGGGCGTCGGCGCGGGCGAAGCAGGAGCGGGTGTCGGCGTCGGAGTCGGTTCCGGCTCGCCGCCTTCGCGTTCGACTATGATGTCGTCAATTATAATGTCGGGTGTTACGTTTCGGGTTTGAATTCGGAAAGCGTTCGCAAACTGCTGCGGGTTTGAAACGCCGTGCGTTGCGCCGATGGCGGCGGTTAACGTAAATTCTCCGTTGCCCGTTATCGTTGCGGTTGCAATTTCATTCCACGGCGAATCGGCACCGTTCATTGAAATAATATTTTCTTGGTTGCGTGCGGCATTTACTACGCGTCCGCGCACGATGATAAGATAGTCGTTTGCGTTTAAATTAATATTTAATTGCGGACGCGAAATATCAATACTGCTCCACGGATTTGTTCGGTTTGTCATTTGAATTGCGTTTCCTCCGTTCGTGCGTGCAACAATTTCAAAATCGCCGCCGCCGCCCGATAACGGCCGGGCAAGAATTCCGCTTGTAGTTCCGGCGGAAAGCCCTTGAATTCTGCTGTCATCGGCAAGCGAGTACAGGCGTGTGCGCGTTGACGAAAGCGCGAAATCGGGTCCCGGGGTTTTTCCGTATGCTTCGAATATAGCCGACAGAAGTTCGGAGTTTTCCCATTCGCCCGTTACGCGGTTAAAAAAATGACTCTCCGCGCCGTTGCTTGTCGAACGGCAGCCGGCAAACCAAAACGACGGAACACCAAGTTGCGCCAGCCGCGCAAAATGGTTTCGGGCAAACCGCGCGGTATTTCTTCCGACTGCTTCGTCGTCGGAAGTGAATGCGTCCTCTTTATTTATAAAGCCGATGCCTCTGCTTACAAGATTCTGAATATGCCTGAAGGTGCTGTCACTGATAAATCCGCCGGGATAACCAAACGCGCCCACCATTATATAGGGGTCATTCGCCGGAATTTGCACAAGCGGAATTCCCTGT
>JAIRVD010000294.1 GCA_031254075.1 Clostridiales bacterium | reverse complement strand
TTTAATTTTTTGTAGTTTTGATTCCGATGACTGCCATTCGATTCCGTGTAAAATTTTTCTTGCCAATTCGTCAACATTCGAAATTTGTGTAAGTTTATTATCTTTTTCTTCTTCGCATAAAATAATAATTTTTCCGTTTTTTGCATAATAGAGTTCACGCAACCGGGGTTTGTCCATCTTGTTTTTATCTGCGATTATATACGTGTCACAATGTGCGCAAATGTGTACGGTTTCGCGAACGGAATCGTGTAGTGTGAACTCTCCGTCAACACCGATTTCGGCGTAGCCCTTTTTTTCTAAAGACGATTGAAGTGCGAGCAGCTCCCGTTGAATTTCTCCATCTTCCATTCCGAAAAACGCATCGGATACGCCCAAGAATTCTACGGCTTCCAACTGCGCCGAAATAAATAAAAGTTCACGCGGCGTTAGAATTATTTCAGGCATTTTAATCCCTCCGAAAATTTTTAAATGCACCGATTAAAAACGGAATGAAAACTAATGAAAGCGCAGTTTCGATTATTACAAACCTAATTCCGGCGTTAGTGAGGGTGCCGTTGGCGGCGGCTGAAACAATGCAAAAAATGAACACGGTATTTCCGCCGTAAAAAAGATATTTTGCCGCATTTATATTTTTGCGGAACACAACACCGACAATTCCCGTAATCCCGAATAAAACACGTGAAACACGAAAAACATAATTTATCGCGAAAAATGTCATGTAATATCCGAGAAAAAAATCTTCGACAATTAGCCAACACCAATTCACGCCCCAAGCAATCATAATGATTCCCGAAATCAACAACCATATTTTTCCCGATGCGGTTGGCATTTCTTCTTTTTTATTTTCGTCGTCGGCTTGCGGAGGAACGGGGAGCGGGGGCGGCGGGGGCGGCGGCGGGAGCGTCGGTTCGTCTTTTTCCGCATTATTCTCAAACATACCAAACATACTTACCGTTTTTTCTTCCGCCGGTATTGAAACAACATCGCCTTTCGGATAAATAATCTTGGCTTCGCCGCTTTCGTAATTTACTGCTTCCAACTCCTGCCGCATTTGTATCGGAGAAGAATATCTTTCCGCCGGATTATATGAACAGGCTTTTAAAATAATTTCCGCAAGACGTCCTTCGGCACCGGCGGGTGCGGGAAATTTTTCGCCGCTCATTCTTTTTATAAGCGAAGCGTCCATATCGGACGGAGAAATTTTTTCGGGATAGGGCGGTAAAAACGGCGCGCGATTTCCGTTAAGCAGGCGGTACATAACAATTCCGAGTGAATAAATATCCACACTTGAGCCGTATCCGCCGCCTTTGTAAATTTCCGGTGCCATGTATGTGTATGTACCTTTTTTTGAAAGCCCGCTGCCGGCTTTTTCAATGGTACGGGCGATGCCGAAATCACCCAGTTTATAATAACCGTCTTCGGATACAAAAATATTTTCAGGCTTAATATCGCGATGAATAATATTGCGCTTTTGACACAATTCCAATGCATTACATATATCAATTCCGAGTTTAATTACATCTCTGTGCTTCAAGGCATTATCGCGGGCATAATCGGGCAACGAAGTCAAAAGTTCCATGCGAATTAAAATATCCCAACCGATTTTGCCTTCGTGCTGAATAACTTGATGGTCTTCATAGCTTACAACATTGCTGTTACCTTTCAGCTTGCTCATCAAAACAAATTCGGAAACGATTTCCTTTACAACGCTCCGAAAATATTCCGTCGCGCTGATATCATCCATTCCGTTGTTCATAATGCTTTTTAATTCGCTTTCGCTTTGCGGAACGGTAATGACTTTTAATGCGGATTTATATATTTCGTCAAAATCCTCGCGTTTGATTTCAAATACCTTTCCAAAACTGCCCTCGCCAAGCGTTTTTGTTATTCGCCATGAGCCGAAAAACGGCTCGTATTTTTTATAATATGTAACATCCATTACTTATCACCGCCAAATGAAAAAAATTTTTCTAAGTCATTATTATAAACATTAACGACCGGCAGTAAAGCCTTCGCATCTTCGTTTTGCATGAACAACAAAGTAAGCGCGACAAAAGTAACCCATGTCATCTCGCGCTTTCCGCTTTCGATTGCGGTGAGCGTTTGACGGGTCATTCCGATTTTATCTGCAAGCTCGGCTTGGTTAATGCCGAGCTTCGCACGCAATACCGGAAGATTCTTTGTCAAATTATTCGTCAGAATCTTTTTTTGCTCACTGCCGATGCTCACTTAATCACATCCGATGCAAAATTTATGTAAGAGACTAATACTGACCGCAGAAAACATATGCCGACGACGAGCTGATTCTGCGAACGCTTCAACGCAGAACTCAGCGACAGAGGAGGCAAATGTTTTCGCGCGTCAGTATATCTGAAAAAGAATATCACTTCTTCAAATAAGTGTCAAAATTTTATTCCATTCTGCAACCTTTTATTGCTTTACCTCCCGAATTTTTGTGTCCAATAGAACCCGAATGTCGAGCCCGGTACATGCGCAACACCCACGCCGAGATGCGTGTGATTCGGATTTAAAATATTATCACGATGCCCCGGCGAATTCATCCAGCCGATAACCGCCGCTTCCGAAGTTGACGGACCCGCGTACGCGTTTTCTCCCGAAAAACTTACATCGGTAATTCCCGCGCGGGTTATTCTTTCGCCCGGAGACGAACCGTCGGAGCCCGTATGCCCGGTCATATTATTTCTTGCCAAGTCTTCGCTGTGAGCGCGTGCGACATTTGCCAACCCGTCATGCCAGGCAAGAGGATTTAAACCATTATTTGCTCTTTCGATATTTACAAGCTCCAAAACCCTGCGTTCGTATGATGAAATATTAATCGGTGTCGGCGCAAGAACAG
>JAIRVD010000222.1 GCA_031254075.1 Clostridiales bacterium | reverse complement strand
GATATTGCGTTCCAAACCAACTTATTGGCATTAAACGCCGCCGTAGAAGCCGCCCGCGCGGGGGAGCACGGAAAGGGTTTTGCGGTAGTTGCGGAAGAAGTGCGCAACCTCGCAGGCAGAAGTCAGGAATCGGTCAAAGAAACGTCGGTTTTGATTGAGGATTCGATACAAAAAGTAGGCAACGGTACAGAATCGGCAAACGGAACAGCCGCTTCAATCGAAAAAATCGTTGAAGATATGTTGAAGGTATCGGAATATATTTCCCAAATAGCCGAAATGTCGCATGAACAAGCTGAATCCATCGCTCAAATAACCGTCGGCGTAAGCGAAATATCCCGTGTGGTGCAGGATAATTCTGCGACGTCGGAAGAATGTGCCGCCGCTTCGCAGGAGTTGAACGCGCAAGCGGAAACGCTTAAACAGTTGGTTTCGTTCTTCCGGCTTAAACGAATTTAAGTTATATAAAAACATAATAAAACCAAGTCATATAAGACAGGGAAAGTTCAAACGCCCTGTCTTTTTTTATGTCCGAAATGTAGGCAACCCCAGAAAACCCGCTGAGACGAATTTTAAACGTCGCGAACGCTTCTACGCGCGTTTGAAATTCGGACGAAGCGATGGTTTTCGGAGGTTGCCTAAAATGTGCAGATTAGAAAAATATATTTTCATATAAATATTTCATTAATGGATATTATGGAGTATGATTACAAATGGATTAAATGATAAAATCGTTTAAATCTAAGTCTAAAAAATATTTATTAAGGGGTGGGGTGGGGTGGAATTTGAACCCTCCAATCTATATGTTGTGGCAAAAAGCAAAGCCCCGAACCTTTTGCGCTTACCGGGGTTTGGGGCTGTTTTCTTTTTTTTGCTTCCGAAACATAATCGAAGGAGAACACCATGCAGCTTGAAATGAAACTTGAAACTGATGACATCAGCCGTTATCTTGAGGCGAGCGAGATTATTGATTTTCACACGTCGGCGGAAGTTGCGGAGTTGTCGCGCAAAATTTTTGCGCGTTCTGCGGATGAAATTATTTTTATAAAAAATGCGTATGAATTTGTGCGCGATATGATTTCGCATTCGAATGATATCGGCGCGGATGCCGTGACATGCAATGCTTCGGAAGTTTTGCGTGCGCGACACGGCGTTTGTTACGCGAAGTCGCATTTGCTTGCGGCGATTTTACGTTGCGGTTCCGTTCCGACAGGGCTGTGTTATCAGCGGCTTATTTTGGATGACGAACTTCATCCGTACTTGGTGCTGCATGGTTTAAATGCGGTGTATATTCGAAAGAAATGGATTCGCTTGGACGCGCGGGGAAATAAGCCGGGCGTTGACGCGCAATTTTCCGTTGAAGAAGAAAGACTTGCTTTTCCCGTTAGGGCGGAAAAAGGCGAAGAAAATATTCCGATAATTTTCGCTGTGCCGAACAATAATATTATAGAAGAATTAACGCGGTGCAAAAGCAGGAACGAGTTGTGGCAGAACTTGCCGAGGGAGTAACGACATATGGATGAAAATCTGATACTTGAAGGACGCAAGGCAGTTTTGGAAGCGTTGAACCATGACAAGCCGATTGACAGAATTCTTTTGCGGCGAGACGGCGAGAAGCCGATTGAGGGCACGCTGCGAATGATTGCGGCGAAGGCGCGTGAGCGAAGGCTTGTTGTGCAAGAAGTTGAACGTGCGAAACTCGACGCGCTTTCCGAAACGGGGCATCATCAAGGCGTGATTGCGCTTTGCCCCGCGGTGCCGTATGCGAGCGTTGAGGAAATTATGGAAATCGCACGCGAACGCGGCGAACCGCCGTTCATAATCGTGCTTGACGGCGTGACCGACCCGCATAATCTCGGCGCGGTTTTGCGCTCGGCGGACGCGGGCGGCGTTCATGGCGTAATCATTCCGAAGCGGCGCGCAGTCGGTTTGACCGGCACCGTCGCGAAAACTTCCGCCGGAGCATTGTCGCATGTTGCCGTCGCACGCGTCGGAAACATCACGCGCACACTCGACGAACTAAAAAAACACGGTCTATGGATTGCCTGCGCCACAATGGACGGGACAAGCCTTTTCGAAACCGACCTCGGCGGACCTGTTGCGCTCGTTCTGGGCGCGGAGGGCGAAGGCGTTTCCCGCCTCGTTGCCGAAAACACCGATTTTGCCGTTTCAATTCCGATGCTCGGAAAAATAGGTTCGCTTAACGTTTCCGTTGCGGCGGGCGTTCTGATTTATGAAGTCGTTCGCAGTCGTTTAAATTCCGCCGCGAAATAATGGTTCACTACCTTCTCGTGGACGGCTACAATGTTATTCACGCAAACGCCGCGCTCGCCGCCGTCGCCGCCGATTCGCTCGAAGCCGCGCGGAAAAAACTCTGCGACGCGCTCTGTGAATTCCGCGCACTTTCGCGCTATCGCATCGTCGTCGTTTTCGACGCTCATCTCGTAGCCGGCGGAATCGGCTCCGTCGAAACCCATCGCACAATCAAGGTCGTTTTCACACGCGAAGCCGAAACCGCAGACCACTACATAGAACGCGCAACCTATAAACTCGCGGCGAAGAAAACCCAAAAAATAACCGTCGCAACCTCCGACACAATGGAACAATTGATTATCATGGGCTCGGGCGCATCACGCATTTCCGCCGAAGACCTTTGGACAGAAATCGAAACCGCACGCGCGGAAACACTTGCGCGTTACAATAAAACGCGCCCGATTAAGAAAAATCCGATCGAGGGATTTTTAGATAAAGAAACCGCGCGGATATTAGATGAAATGAGATATGGGGAACTGTGACAGTAATTTTGAAGGTGAAATGTATGACAGACGAACAACTCGTAGAAAAATTCCGGATGGGAAACAAGTCGGCGTTGGATGTATTATTGAATCGCTTTAAGCCGATGGTGAAGGCAAAGGCGAAGGCTTATTATGTTGCGGGCGGTGATTCGGAGGATTTGATACAGGAGGGAATGCTTGGCCTCCTGTCGGCAGTGAGGACATTTGACCCGGCGCGTGACGTGCTTTTTAGGACCTACGCCGAGGCGTGCGTCAGGAAACG
>JAIRVD010000176.1 GCA_031254075.1 Clostridiales bacterium | reverse complement strand
TGTGATAAGCTACTTCCTTGACTTATTGAAGAATTAATATCTTCCAATATAACTTTAAGGGGTTTATATTCAGTTTCATTTGCTAAAATCTCCAGGGTTCTTACAATCGGAACGCCCGAACGAAGCATAGAAGATACCTGTGTACACAGTCGGGCGACCTCTTTAATCGGCAATCTTCTTGAACCCGTATTTATGCTTAACGCACCGCCGGCTTTTTTAATTGAAGTGACGTAATAACCCTGCTGAAGCAACATATTGGCTACGCCCTTTTCATCAGGTGAAGAGTGTTCTCCTTTTATCTGATTTCCTTTTATATTAATAGCAACGTAGTTAAAATTAGGCACCGTGCGTTCACCCCCGCCTTATATTCCGTGTACTATATCAACTAACTCATCAACAGTTGTAATTCCGTCTCTCAGCAATGTCATTGCGGCTTCTTTTAACGATTTCATTCCGGCTGATATAGCATATTCCCGCATTTCTTCAACGGATTTGTTTGCGTTAATCATATTTCTCAGCTTGTTGTCGAAAACAAGAATTTCATGCACGGCACGGCGTCCCTTATAACCTTTGAGGTCACAACCCATGCAACCCTGCCCCATGCGGAAATTTATTTCCTTTGCTTCCTCGGGGGAAATGCCTGCGGCTTCAATCATGGTAGGGTCAGGTTCGTAGGTTGTTTTGCATTGCGGGCAGATAACCCTAACAAGCCTCTGAGAAATGATGCCTACTACGGAAGTTGAAACCATGTAACCGGGTACACCCATGTCAACTAGACGCAGAATTGTCGAAACTGCATCATTGGTATGTATACTGGAAAGCACAAGGTGACCGGTGATGGCGGCGCGGATGGCGATTTCGACTGTTTCTTGGTCGCGGATTTCGCCGACAAGGATGACGTCGGGGTCTTGACGAAGGATTGCGCGCAGTCCGGTTGCGAAGTCAACGCCTGCTTTGTGGTTAACCTGCATTTGAGTAAGACCTTCGAGCATGTATTCGACGGGGTCTTCGATGGTTATGAGGTTGTCGCGGATGTCGTTTATGTCTGCGAGCATTGTATACAGGGTTGTGGATTTTCCGCTACCGGTAGGACCTGCAACAAGAATAACTCCGTGTGGGGTGGTAAGCAGGCTGTCGAATTTTTCGAGGTTTTCGGAGGTGAAACCGAGAACTTCCTTGGGTTTGAAGAACGAGGAACGGTCTAACAAACGAAGTACGGCTTTTTCACCATGGACTGTTGCTACTATGGAAACGCGGAGGTCAACATCGCGTCCCATTATTTTTATTTGAATACGCCCGTCTTGAGGAACGCGGCGTTCGGCGATGTTAAGGTCGGACATGATTTTTATTCTTGCAATCATGGCGTTATGTGTTGCTATCGGGGCGTTAAGGACTACGGAGAGAACGCCGTCTATGCGCATTCTTACGCGAACTTCCGCTTCGCCGGGTTCTATATGAATATCCGAAGCACCGGATGTCACGGCCTGCTCCAGAAGTACGTTTACAAGTTGGATGATGGGACCGTCACCGACATTTCCGCTGCGGGAGTCGATGATTTCCTTCATGGCGGCTTCGTAGCCAGAGCCTTTGCTGTATTCGGAGATTGCGGCTTGAACGTAAACGTTACCGTAGACTCGTTCGATATAGTGTTCAATGCTGCGGGTGCTTGCGAGCATTGGGCGAACTTCCATGCGTGTTGCGGTGCGAACTTGGTTAATTGCGCGGAAGTCTTTTGGGTTTTCCATGGCGACGTAGAGCATGTTGCCTTCGACTTTTACAGGGACGAGCATGTTTCTGCGAGCCATTTCTGCGGAAACATACTTAATTACTTCCGGGGCAACGCTTAGTGTATATAAATCTACGTACTGTACATTATGCTGGTTCTCAAGTAAACGATACAAATTTTCTTGGGTAATGAAACCGCGCTCTACGGCAACGTCGCCGACACGTTTTCCTGTTTCACTGCGGTCTTTAAGGCATTCTTCGAGTTGAATTTTGTCGATATAACCTGCGGCGACAAGCATATCACCGATTTGCATTTTTTTTGCCATATGTGAATATACCCCCGCGCCGTACAAATTATTTTTTTACATTACGTCTCTACCGCATTATAGAATTTTGTTCGCAAGATGTCAAATATAATTTATGGTTTCTTTATAAATTTTACTAAATTTTTCTATGGAAATATTAAAAAGTTTATAGGAAATGTTATTTCTGAAATTATATGCAAGAAAATACTTTTGTTTAGTGGGCGTGGGGGGTATCAAAAAAAGATTTATTGGAATAAATGCAATATTTATACATTAATCCTTCGTTTTCGCTGAATGAAGTTTCTTCCAGCAGTTGCCAATTCGGAAGTTTGTCAATGTTCGGCATAAAGGCATCTGCCGTTGGATTTGCCTCTACCTTAGTGATATATGCAGTTCGACAGCGATTTAGTAGTTGAGAATAGATTTTTTCTCCTCCAATAACAAAAATATTTTCAGTTTCATAGTTTTGCAAAATATTTTCGAGAGAATTTATTGAATCACAAATTATCACACCGGGAATATGTAATTTTTTTTCGCGCGAAAGAACAATGTTTATGCGGTTCGGAAGCGGCTTCGCGTTCGGAAGTGATTTGAACGTGTTATGTCCCATCACGACGATTTTATTTGTCGTAAGCTTTTTAAACCGCTGTAAATCTTCGCGGATGCGAAAAAGAAGCTCGTTTTTATAGCCTATGCCCCAATTCTGCGAAACCGCTACGGACAAATTCATACGGCAACCTCGATTGTGTGAAAAAATTTATGCGAAGAATATTCCTTCAAAGAAAAATCATCGGGTGTGAACGAATAGAAATCTTTTACTTCGGGATTAACCGAAAAAATGGGGGCGGGACGCGGTTCTCTTTCAATTAAATCGCGCATGATGGGAATATGTCTGTCATAAATATGCGCGTCGGCAATTACGTGGACAAGCTTTCCGACTTGAAGACCGCTTGCAATCGCAAACATATGCACCAAAACGGAATACTGGCAAACATTCCAGTTATTTGCGGCAAGAAAATCCTGCGAGCGCTGATTTAGAATCGCGTTAAGTTTGCCTTCCGTAACGCCGAGCGTGAGCGAATACGCACACGGATACAACGCCATCGCGTGTAGGTCGGTATGATTAAAAATACTCGTAACCATTCTGCGCGAGCCGGGATTATTTTTTAAATCAAACAAAATACGGTCAACCTGGTCAAACTCGCCTTCCGCGTATTTATGCTTTAATCCAAGCTGATAACCGTATGCTTTCCCGATTGTACCGTTTTTGTCCGCCCACGCGTCCCAAATTTTTGATTTCAACTCGCTGACTTTGTTGGATTTTTTTTGCCAAATCCACAAAATTTCATCGACACAATTTTTTAGCC
>JAIRVD010000170.1 GCA_031254075.1 Clostridiales bacterium | reverse complement strand
GGAGTTATGATTCCATATATTGTTATACGTCATGGTAATTTAGGTAAGCAAAAAAGCACATGCGATTTTGATACTTCTTATGATGCCATTTTGCGCGAAATCAAAATTAATGATTCTATATATCCCATCAAGATTCCGCAAGGTAGCAATCAAGAAAGTATATTCTATAAAGTAAATACCATCATTAATGAATGGCACAAAAAAAGACCTAATCCATATCTCCCAAAGCCGTGGTTGCTTTGCGAAGGTCATCTCCCTATAAAGAGTATTCGAGTGGGTCCTACATATGATCGCGAGCGTTTTTCTGAGCAAATTAAACACTACTGTTCTAGTAAGTATTGGCTACAAAATGTTACTGTGACATGTTCAAATATACCTTTCATCCCTCCGAGTGAATAATCTTAAAATCTGCTTCTGTAATTTTAATTTTAAATTGTTTGCTTATTTATTAAAAATTTTCCCATCATTCCATTGCAAGCAAAACTTGATGGCTACCAGACCTTCTCATTATTCAATTAATGGGTATTTCACTTTGGCACCTTAGCCAAAAATCAATAGCACTTTTAAATAACCGATATTAATCCTTAGCTGAAAATCCATCCATCCAACCGAGTATCTCATCCGTTTCTGATTGATAGTTATTGTCAATTTCAAAATATTTCGCGTTATATTTTTGGCAGAGTTCTTTTTGGTTTATGTTTTCTGTTATGAATTCGTTGAGGGAGAAGTCGTTTTCGTAGTCTCTTGATTCAATGATATTTCTGTTTCGTAATATTTCGGAATGGAAATATTTTTTTATGTATGCGGATGAAAATCCTAAGTAAAACGAGATAATGTTTTTATAGTCTACAAGTTCATTTACTTTTTGCGGGAGAAGATAGCTGCCTTCGATAATGAGGTTTTGATTGTTTTCGATGGCTGTAAGGATGATGCCTTTGATTATTCCCCATAATTTTTCCGCGATGAATTCGTTGTTGTCGAGGGGGGTGAAGCCGCAGTTTATGTCGGCGCGATATAATCCCATTTTTAAATGGTCGATTGAAAGGTATGGATATTTGTATTTTTCGAGCAGTTTTTGCGCGATAAGTGTTTTTCCCGTATGGCTGACGCCGCCGATTAGTATAATCACAGAATCACCTTTTTTATTTCCTCGGCAATTTGCGCGGGGGTTTTGTTGTCTGTGATTATGATGTGGTCGCTTGGGTGGGGTTTGGTATGCAGCCAATTGAACATGATTTCGGTTCTGTCTCCGCGGTTTTTGTGGCGTGCGGTGAGGGTTTCTTCGGAGCATTTTAGGGTAAAGCCGAAGGTTGTGTAGTTTTTTGCCGTAATGTCGTTTAATATATTTTGGCGGATTGGGTCGGTAAGCACTACTATGGATGTAAAAAATACATAATCGAAGTCGGAATTCAGATAATTCGATAAAACGAATGACATGGCTTTATTGCCGTTGCGCAGGCGGGGGTCTTGGATTGAAAACGGATTAACGCGCCAAACCCAGTCGCCGTCGAAATGGGCGCAATTATGGAAGGATTCGAATAATTCTTCCGCAACCGTGGTTTTGCCGACGCAGGGCGAGCCGGTTATTATGATTAATTTTTGCAGCATAAAGCATTTCTCCTTGTTTCAAGATTATGGCATGTTCCTTTACAGTTGCATATAATAACATTAAATTTGAAATACAGAAAGGAAAGGAATGTTTTTATGGTTGATGAATACGAAAAAAAGCGCTTAGAGCGCTTGCAATTGCTTGATGAAATGGAAAACTGGGAAGATTTGCAGAAAGCGTTAAACAAAACCTTGCCGAATGACGGTGTAAATTTGGAAGAAATAGATTATGACAAGTGGAGCAAGGGCATGGAAAAATTTCACAATGCGAATAAAGATTTGATAATGGCGATGATGAGTAATGGATAATGAGAGAAATTTTACTGCTTTTCTAAATAATAGTTATACCTGTTTCATCAAGCATTATGAGTTGGAGGAAAAAGATTTTGCCGTGGACATTTTTACTCTTCGTGATATAAGTAAGCGATATTTTAAAGATATGGACAGACTTCAAAAATATCACGGAATCGAAGGTATTGCGCCGCATAAGTTGGCAGGATATATAGCTTATTGGTTATCAAAATTGAAACCCATAAGCGTGATTAACCCGCAAATGTACAATCGCCGTTACTCTGAGTTCAGTCTGTACATAAATGAGTTTTATTCATTGTACATAGCCGCAGGATGGATTTTTTCATTCGATGAAATTGAAGACATTCGCTTAAATAAAAATTGGCTGTCAGCGTTTATGTACCTGCTGAAATACCGCGCCACTTCCGGCGATAACCTTGAAATGATGTTTCAATTAATAAAAAAACACCGCCGCGATTAAGCACCGCTGTATTCTCTGCTGTCGATAACGGCTTGGCTGAAATTTTTGCTCCATTCCGCTATTAAAAATTTCTTCGCCGGACCCGAACCTGCATTGCGTCAATCATCATGCAGTTTCAATTTATTCGCAATCGGGACGATGAACGGGCTTTGCAGGATTGCGGAGAGCATACATACGAAGAAGACGATATTGAAGACATCGGTGGCGTAGGGTAGGTTTTCGGTGAGCAGGTGTGTGGCGAAAACGATGGAGGCTGCGCCTCGGAAGCCTGCCCATGAGACGAAGGCGATTTCGTTTAGTTTGTGTTTGAAGGGTTTCATCAGGGCGAAGACTACGAGCGGACGCGCGACGAAGAAGAGGAAGAGGGCGAAAAGCAGCGCGCTTCCGATGACGGTGACTACGCCGGTTGGAACGAAGAGCATTCCGAGGATGATGAACAGCAGAATTTGCATCAGCATGGAAATTACGCTGTAGAGTTTTGAGAGGGAACCCTTATGAACGAGCTTGCCGTTGCCGAGAATCAGACCGCCTATGTAGACGGCAAGGAAGCCGCTTCCGTGGAAGAATGACGCAACGCCGAAGATTAAAAACGCGACGCCGCAGAGCAGAACGCCGTAGACATTGTCCATTTCGACATTCAGGCGGTTTATTAAGATTCTGCCGAATTTGGAAATAAGCACGCCCGCAACAACGCCGAAGAAAATTTCGGTAACGAGAAGCAACGGGGCATTACCCGCGCCGACCGCGAGCGCAATCAACACAACGGTAAGTATATGCGCAAATGGTTCGTTCGAACCGCTTTCGATTTCGAGAACGGAGCCCAAATTATGTTTTAACTCAATATTCCGCGAACGAAGTACAGACGAAACCGAAGCAACGTCAGTCGAAGAAATAATTACGCCAAGCAAAATTGACGGATAGAATTCCAGTCCGAGAATAAAATACGCAAACGAACCCGCCAACGCCGCAGTAAGCAGAGTTCCCGCCACCGACAGCACGGACGAAACCGCAAGCACCGGCTTCGCCTCCGAGAAATTCGTTTGAAACCCGCCTGTAAAAACAATTAACAGCAACGCGAAAGTACATATGCTGTCAACAGTTGCCATGTCAACGGAATCAAAATTAAATAAATTTCGGATTATTACGCCAATCAAAATAAACCCGACAAGTGTCGGAAGCCCGATTTTCCCGAGCAATTTGCACGACAGCGCGCTTACAATCAAAATAACTCCTACCATTAGAATGATGTCCATTGACTCAGCCCCTATTTTATATCAAAAACATCATCAACTATTTCTAAAATTAATCGCGCTTCGATATCTGCGGCGCTTAGATTGTGTTTAATTCTATTTGGGTCGTTTGAACCGACGGATTCTTCGATTAGTGCGATTATTTTGTTGATTGACGGGCGAAGTTTTTGTCCGGCTTTGTCGAGCAGACTTATTTTTATCAGCAGGTAGCGCAATGCTTCTTCTTCGTCGGCGATATTGGGTTTTGTTCCGTCTTTCGGGGTGAGCAGTTCGTCGATGGCTTTGTTTAGGGAAATAAGGCGTTTTTTTGCGGTGATGATTTCGATGTGGGTTTCGACGCGTTTTAC